>DASCOP010000129.1:0-5494 GCA_036012065.1 Fidelibacterota bacterium | reverse complement strand
ATACTACATATTACAGATAAAGTTCTGGATGGTGCTTCTAAAGACTTCTTTGATAATATGATGTCAGGCAGACCTACCGATCAAGAATTAACTGAACTATACAAAGAAAATATTGAAGATTATAAACAATCAGAAATGCGTTATATGAAATATGTTAAATGGCCTATAGTTTCTAGCTACAATGACTCATTACGTATAAAACTTGAAGCTGAAAATCTAATGTATCGCATTAAACAAGGTGAGAATTTTGCTGACATAGCAAACACTTATACAGAAGATCCTAGCAATAATATGGTAGGTTCTGATGCGCCAAAAGGTGGAATGCTTGGGTGGTTTGGAAAAGGTCAAATGGTATCAGAGTTTGATAAGGCAGCTTTTGAGGCCAATACAGGCGATTTAGTTGGTCCTGTTTTAACAAATTTTGGTTATCACGTTATTAAAGTAAATGATAAAAAAACATTAGAAGATGGTACAGAACAAGTCAATGCCTCTCATATCTTACTATCTATATCTCCAGGCAAAGACACTGAAAGCGATTTACGTGATATGGCTAGTATCTTTTCTTTAGATGCGCAAGAGAATGGATTTGCTGAACTTGCTGATTCCTTAGGTATGGTTGTTAGCGATGCAAGTGGAGTACAAAAAGAATCAATCTTTATTCAAGATGTTGGAGTTGCAAGAGATGCTGTAAGGTTTGCATTTAATAGTAACTCCGGCGATATCTCTGATGTGGTAAGCAATGATAACTATGTGCTCATATTCTATTTAGACTCTATATCAGAAGAAGAAACTATGAGCTTTGAGTCGGTTAAAGAAGAATTAAAAGTAGAATATTTAGCAGAAGCTAAAAAAGAGAATATTAATAATATTGCGCAAGAGATTTCAAAAGAGTTTAACAGTGGTACTGTATCACTATCAGATATATCAAAAGATAATCCTGACTTTGAGTATGTATCAGAAGATAGTGGAAATTTAGTAGGAAGTTTTGAGTCAATTGGAAAAAGTAATTATTTAGCCGGTGCACTACTTAATGCTAATGTAAATGATACATTTGGTCCACTCCCAACGATAAGAGGTCAAGCTTTTATTAAAGTATTAGGAATTGATGAAGTTAATGAATCAGATTTTGAAGAAAAGAAAGAGTCATTAAAATTTAGCTTAATTATCCAAAGACAGAATTTGATTTGGGGTCATTGGTTGCAAGCACTTCGTGATGAGTCTGATATTGAAGATTATCGTTTTGACTTCTATTAAAGCTCTCTAAAAACACCCAACTTGTCATATCTAGCTATCCTAAAATCTAAATAAGTAGCCATATATGAAAGATCAAAAGAATCTATTTCATTAATAATAGCATTTTTAACAATTAGAAGAGTTTCATCAAAATGGCGGTGTGCTCCACCTGTTGGCTCATAAATAATCATATTGCAAATATCATGCTCAACTAAATCTTGAGGTGTTAACTTTAATGCTTCAGCTGCTTCTGGAGCTTTGGTAGAATCTTTCCATAAGATTGATGCACAGCCTTCTGGGCTAATTACTGAAAACCAAGTATGTTCCAACATTAACATCTTATCACATAGCCCGATTCCTAAAGCTCCTCCACTAGCACCTTCTCCAATAACTACAGAAAGAATAAATGTATCAATAGAAGCCATTTCTTTTAAATTGTTTGCAATAGCATAACCTTGACCTCTTTCCTCTGCTGCAATACCTGGATCAGCCCCTGGAGTATCAATTAAAGTTATAATAGGTAAATTGAATTTCTCTGCTATCTTCATAACGCGTAATGCTTTTCGATAACCCTCTGGTTTCATCATTCCAAAATTTCTATGTAGATTTTCTTTTGTATTCCTACCTTTCTGTTGACCTATGATAGCAACACGATGTTCACCAATTGTCCCTATTCCTGCTACTACAGCATGATCATCAGCAAATGCTTTGTCTCCATGGAGTTCGATAAAATCATCGCACCAAGCGTTAATATAATCCAAAGTATAAGGTCTATTGGGGTGTCTAGCGAGCTGAACTGTTTCCCAAGCACTTAAATCTGAAAAAATTTCTTTTTCTTTTTCAGCTCTTTTTATCTTTAACTGGTTTAGCTTCTCAGACTCGGAATCAATAGATATTAAATTATCAATATCATGATCAAAATCTTTTAAAGATTTTTCAAAAGTTAAATAATGTTTCTTCATCTATTTTTTTGTTCTAAGTAATCTCCAAAATCCAAATAACCAAACCTTAAATACTGCTTCAATCATCACATTCTTACTCATTTTAGATTCACCGACAGTACGATCTGTGAACACTATTGGATGTTCAACTAATTTACAAGCTTTTTGATAAGCGCGGAATGATGTTTCAATTTGAAAACAATAGCCTTGTGATGAGCTTTCATTAAAGTTAATTAAGCGCAATGTTTCTGATCTCCATCCCTTGAATCCTGCAGTTAAATCCTTAATAGGCACTCCTGTAATCATTCTTGCATAAAGATTAGCAAAATAACTGATATATAGCCTACTGATTGGCCAATTTATAACTCTTAACCCACCATCGTACCTACTTCCTATAACTAAATCATAATTATCTAAAAGATTGAACATAGCGGGAACTTCAATTGGATCGTGAGATAAATCAGCATCCATCTGAATAATCTTGTCATATTTATTTTCCAATGCCCAATTAAAACCATGGATATAGGCTGAGCCTAGTCCATTTTTTTTGGCTCTTTGTTCTATAAAAACCTCTTCTTTGTTATGCTTTCTGACAATTTCGGCTGTATTATCCGGAGAATTATCATCCACGACTAAAATATCTAAATTTGTATCTAGATTCAAAAGTATATCAATAATCTTGATGATATTCTTTGATTCATTATAAGTAGGAAGTATGACTAATTTTTTCATTAATTTATTTGCAATGTTTTAGAAAATAACTCCATTTGTTTCATATAAAATGCTTTTTTCCCACCTGGATTAAAAACCATATAAGTAATATAGAATGTTTTATCAGACTCATAATCATAAAATAAGTATCCTACAAATGGACCTCCTTTTGCTTCATCGATAGATTCCCATAATCCAGATAATCTATAGGCTGCATCTTCTCTATAATCTACCCAATCAATTGATAAAAATTCTTTATTATATTGCTGTGATTTAAAGAATGTTTGAGGGAAATTATCAGCTAGATACATTGCATCTTCTTCAGAAAAATAATTGCCATCTCTCCATTGTATAGCAATCCATCTAAAAGGCATTTCTTGACCAATCCAAACAAAGTTTGAGTCTGGATTATTTCTAATCATCTCCCAGCCCCATGGCAAATTAATTGTCCATTCATAATCTAATAATAATTGAGCTTCTAGCTCTTCTTGGCGTTTAGATGTCAAAAAGTATTGTGACTGTTTTTTGTCAAAATTCTGATCAAATTCATTTTTAATTGAATCTCCATTCTTGAGCAAATATTCTTTAATATCACTTGTTTTTGCACCGCTTAATATCATAAATAATTGGTTTTTAGCAAACTGATCTCTGGATAAAATAACGGGGTTATTTTCCAGTGTATTATTAAATGCTTTCTTACCCAACAATTCTCTAACTAGCTTAGTTGCAGGATTAAGCTCATAATCTCCAATAGAAGCAATAATTAGATTGGTCTGAGTTTTTAGAGCGTCATAGCTACTAGGATCTGCAAACTTAACATTATAAAATGGCTCTGGTGCAGGCGTAAGCAATGTGTCATTAAATACGATAGAAAGTAAACTTCTTATATCGTCCCTATCTTCCTTTGCAGCAAGGACAACAAGATCATCATTTGCACCTATTGCATCCTTTTTTATATCACAACTTATAGTTGCTATACAAAAAACAAAAAGGCTTAGATATTTAACTATTATTTTCTTTTCTATTAGACCGTTCATATAAAAATACCATTACTAAAGTTAATAATAGAAAAATAATCATTGGTTCCCATGTTAAAAAGGGATACCTAATAAATCTTTCACTTGCTGTAACTGGCGGCTCTATAGGCGTATTGTCAGTGCTTATATTGGCTGCATACTGAATAGATGTAAATCCATGAGGATTATGATAGCTAAAAAATAATTCTTTTATTTCAGACGAAGAATAATTGTTCTCTATCCCTTGCATAAATGTAAGTCCATTTTGATCACGCACTCTCTCTAATGTGATATTGCCTGCATCCGCAATAAAATCTTTTGCTGCAAACGGTATTTGAAAACTGATAATTAATGCATCGACGCTAGTGGCAGACTTAAATGGATATAGAAAATCTCTAGGACCTGGACTGTTTATGAATTTATCTAAAAATAAATAGATAGTATGATTTCCATCCTGTTTTATTGTAGTCAAAGTATTGTTATCTATTTCTACAATTTTTTCAAATTCAGATTCGTTATGTGATATTGTATACAACGCAGAATCAATACCGCTAGGTATCTGAAAATCATATTGAGATATAGAATCAGAATCAAATTTATACTCTATTGCTACTCCAGGATATGAAAACTCTGGATATACAGTTACAGATAAAGTATCAATTGTAGATTGCCCAAAAATTGTTCCTAAAAATAGGATAGAAAGCATTATTTTTTTCATACGCTAAGTTAATTGAAAAATAACAAATATATCATAAAATGAATGAGTAATAGCAGTAATACCAAAACCTCTATTAATGTATAAGATACCTAACAGTATTCCAGCAATGAATCGAATTGTGAATGCTTCCTGACTAAATGATTCTGTACCCATAAAATGAAATAGAGAGAACAAAATTGATGAAAGCAATAATGCAGAAAATTGAGTGGAAAAATGTCGCATTGATTTGAAAATAAAACTGATGAATCTATAAAGAATGAAGATAGAAAATACTCTGAATATTAGCTCTTCATAAATTCCAGCCCCGAAAGATAAAATAATATTGAATTTTATATCTTCAACAGATATATCCATAAGATAGAGACTCATATTGCCAAGCAATAAAAACAATAGCAAAGCGTACACAAAAGACTCTAATAACATTATTGATAGATATGATTTATATATTGTAAAAGAATCATAATTTTTTTTCTGATAATAGGCTATAATAAAAAATGCTAACAAGAATACGCTTGATGATATATAAAATATATCAAATCCTAATGTTGCAATCATATCTTCTATTAAAGCATCTGCCCCATTTTTAATATAACTGAATTCTGTTCCTCGCATTAAGAAAAGACCTAACTCATATAATAGGAAAATAGGTAACGTGATAATAAAGCTATAAAAAGGAGACTTAGATTTCTGCAAATAGTCTTGGATCATCTCAAATCTTCAAAACGGCTAGCAATGCTTCTTGTGGAACTTCGACTCTTCCAATCATTCTCATTCTTTTCTTACCCTTTTTTTGCTTCTGCAATAACTTATTTTTTCGAGTAACATCTCCTCCATATAGCTTTTCAGTTACATTCTTTCTGAATGGAGCAATATTA
>DASCOP010000128.1:0-6352 GCA_036012065.1 Fidelibacterota bacterium | reverse complement strand
GATCTAATGTTATTTCACTGCTAATGTCTGCTGTTCCAATTTCTGAAATTAAAACAAATTTTATTTTCTTTTCTCTGAACTTCTTATCTCTTTTGACAAATTCAAGGATATGCTTTTTTTCTTTAATATCAATAGATGGCAAGGTAAAGCTAGATAAGGCTTTTAACCCTAAACGATACTCCTCATGGTTTAAACTTCCAATCGTATGTGAAAGATGCAGCGCACACTTCATTCCATAAATAATGGCCTCTCCATGGAGTAAAGTTTTATACTCAAAATAAGCCTCAAGACCATGTCCAATAGTATGGCCAAAATTTAAAATCATCCTTAAGTCATTCTCGTTCACATCTTTGCTAACGACTTCGCTTTTAATTTCACAAGATCGTAAAATAATTTTTCTAAGAACATCTTCATCTCTTTTTGTAAGAATATTGGACATATTCTCTACGATATAATCAAATAAATCTCTATCATAAATAAAGCCATATTTAATAGCTTCTGCTAATGAAGCATTAATTTCTCGCTGTGGCAATGTAGACAAGAAAGACATGTCAATAATCACTGCTTCTGGCTGATGTATCCTACCTATTAAATTCTTTCCACTGTCTAAATTCACACCAGTTTTTCCTCCGATAGAAGAGTCAAGCATTGCTAATAGTGTGGTAGGATATTGTACATAATTAATGCCTCGCATAAAAATAGATGCTACAAAACCAGCTATATCACCAACTACCCCACCTCCTACTGCAAAAATAGTAGACGATCGGTCATATTGCATCATGGCCATCTTATTGGAAATATCTATTGCTGTTTCTATTGATTTTGCTTTTTCTCCTTGATCAATAAAATGAATTTCTACATTCGACAAAGACTCTAATATGGAAAATTCTTTTTCAAAAGATTGATAGATTACTTTTTGAGTAATCAGCATACATTTTGACGGAGATTTCTTGGAAAAATTTTCGATAGATTCTACAAAATTATCGCTAACAAAAATATCGTAGCTGTCTTTTCCGAGATCTACTTTTACGGTATTATTCATTGATAGATTCCATGATTGTTTTACAGCTATCTTTGATGCTCTTATCATCTGTGGTAATGTTAAGCTTAGATAATGATTTATATCTTTCTTCTCTTGTATCAAAAATTTCTTTCATTATTTCTTTCTTATTGTCTCCGGATAATAAAGGTCGACTATTGTCATGTTCAACTCTATTACAAAGCGTATCAAGCGATGTATCTAAATAAACACAAAATGATTGATCTAATATTTTGTAATTATGCTCATTTAATACAATCCCACCACCGGTAGCACATACAATATGGTCTTTTGATGCTATTTCTTCCAACTTCTCTGTTTCATAGGTGCGAAATGTATTCTCTCCATCTTTAAACATCTCACTAACAGAAAGACCGCTATCTTTTTCTAGCTCCGTATCAATATCAATAAACGTCCAATCTAGTTGTTCTGCCAACATGGCTCCTACAGTAGACTTTCCTGAACCCATCATCCCTATTAAAAAAATCTGATTAATATTTTCCACTAGCTTTTATGTGTTTTTTAAGTTGCTCTAAACTGTCTCCACCAAATTTCTCTAATAACGCATCTGCTAGCACAATTGCTAACATACTTTCTCCTATAATAGAGGCTGCTGGTACTGCACAAGAGTCTGTTCTCTCTTTATGTGCTAACTTTGGTTCCATCGTGTCTAAATCAATAGATCGTAATGGCTTTATAAGCGTTGAAATAGGCTTCATGCTCACTTTTACATGGATAGGCTGAGCATTACTCATTCCACCCTCAATACCGCCAGCATTATTGCTTGCACGTGTAATTTTATCATCTTCATGTAGAATCTCATCATGCAATTCACTACCAAAGACAGCAGAAGAAGCAAATCCTTCTCCTAGCTCTACTCCTTTGAACGCATTGACAGACATCATTGCTTGTGAAATCCTGGCTTGAAGTTTCCCATCTGCATTAATATAAGTGCCTAATCCGTATGGTAACCCCTTTGCAATCACCTCAAACGATCCTCCAACAGAATCTCCGTTTGTTTTTGCTTCATCAATAACAGCTATCATCTTTGCTTCTGTTTCTTTGTCTAAACAACGTACAGATGAAGCATCTGCTGTTTCATTTAACTTATCTAAAGGCATTGCATTATCAACAGCAGTATCATCTATTATATTATGAATTTGATATACTCGACTTCCTACTGTAATACCTACTTCTTCTAACAATTTTCTACACACTGCTCCAATAGCAACACGCATTGCTGTTTCCCTTGCAGATGAACGTTCTAACACATTTCTAATGTCATCAAAATCATACTTCATCACACCAGCTAAATCTGCATGTCCAGGACGAGGCATTGTTACTTTTCTATGTTCTTTTTCTGGTGTGCCAACGGCCATTCTATCTTCCCAGTTTACCCAATCTAAATTCTTAATTAATAAAGAGATTGGTGATCCTAGGGTAACTGCATGACGGACCCCAGAAAATATTTCTGCATAATCTTTCTCAATCTTCATACGACCGCCTCTACCGTGTCCCTGCATTCTTCGGATCAAATCTTTAGCAATATACTCTTCTGTAAGATTCATTCCAGCTGGTATGCCTTCAATAATCCCAATTAATCCTTTTCCATGCGACTCTCCCGCAGTCATATATGATATTTTTTTTAACATATTACTTTCTCCAATTGTTCTTTAATGGAATCCAATTTTTGGTCCACATTATAGGTAGTTTCTGTCCAAATTTCAATAGACTTAATAGCCTGAAAAATAAGCATCTCTAGTCCATTAATTACCTGCTTTACGTTATCTTTGTGTTTGTCTAAAAATAATGTATGATGTGATGTATAAATCAAATCAATCAAAATAGTATTCTTATCCACTATAATATCAAAGAAATCTTGTGTGTCTTCTTCTTCATACATCCCCAAAGGCGTTGTGTTGATTGCAATATCAAACTTAATATCAGATTCGGTGCAGAGATGAATATCTGTATCACCTAGTCTTTGCGCATATGCTTGTATTGCGCGTGCATTATCCGTTGATTTATTTTTAATAGTAATCGATCTAGCGCCCCCATCCATTAATGCCTTAATAATTGTTTTTGCCGAACCTCCTGCACCCAACACAAGGCAATGAGTTGATTCTATATTCACATTATTTTGCTTAAGAAGCATGTTAAACCCATACAAGTCTGTATTATACCCTGTTAACATATTTTCTGTTCTTTTAACACAATTTATATTTCCTAAAGTCTCTGCACTCTTATCAAGCGTATCTAAGAATCTTAGTGCTGACTCTTTATGAGGAATAGTGATATTGATTCCATTAAAATCGCCGCTTTTAAATCGATCAAAAAATGAAGGTAAATTATCATTAATCACTTCATACTTTTTATAGACATAATCATTCAACCCGAATTCCTTAAATAGAATCCTCTGCAATTGAGGACTAATACTTCTTTCGACAGGAGAACCTATTAATCCTAAATTCATTGTTGAATCTCCTGTAATATGTTAAAAAATCCAGGTAAGGAAATATCAATACAATCCGTATTATCAATGTCATATTCTCCAAATGCTACAATACTTAGTATAATAAATGCCATGGCAATTCGATGGTCATCAAACGATACAATCTTTGCCATCCTTGTTGGTTTTCCTCCCTCTACAACTAAATTATTTCCTTCTTCGTATGCATTAACGCCAAACAACTGCAAATTCTTGATAATTGCATCCAGTCTGTTACTTTCCTTAAAGCGCAACTCCTCTACTTCATGGAATACTGTTTTACCCTCTGCAAATGCTGCAATGACTGCTAGAATAGGAATTTCATCAATAACAGATGGAATCATCTGTGCTGGAATATCACAACTCTTAATATCAGAGCCAATAAACTGGATATCTCCACAAGATTCTCCATTATTGGTTGTTGGATTAGATACCAATCCTTGCACGCCCATTGTTCCCAAAACATCAATAAAGCCTGTGCGAGTAGGATTTAATAAAATATTTTTTACTGTAAGATTAGAACCTGTTAATAATACTGCTAACGCAATGAAGAAGGCTGAAGATGATGGATAGGCTGGAATATCCATTGTAAAAGATTGTAACGGAGAAGAAAGCGGTTTTACTTGTATAGTATCGCCCTCTATATTGATATCGGCCCCCATACTATCTAACATGATTTCTGTATGATCTCTCGATTTTTTTAATTCTTTTACATGAGATAAATCCTCTGAACCTAGCCCAGCTAATAGGACTGCTGACTTTACTTGAGCGCTCGCAATAGGCATGTTATAGTTAATACCATGCAATCCACCTGATGCATCAATATGTAAAGGCAATAATCCATCATTTGATGTCACCTTGCACCCCATTTCGGCTAATGGCGTTATCACTCGATTCATTGGTCTTGTTGATAACGATGCATCGCCTATTAATGAGAATGAAAGGTGTTGCGAAGACAATAACCCTGTTAGTAATCGAGAAGTTGTACCAGAATTGCCACAATCAATAGGTTGTGTAGGATTTTCTAATGCTTTTCCTTTTACTGTGATCGTACCATCATTTTCTTCTATAGAGACTCCACATAATCGAATTGCATTAATCGTAGACTGTAAATCTTCTCCATCGTTTAGATTTGTAATATGACTGACACCATTTGCAATAGATGCCAACATAATTGATCGATGAGAAATGGATTTATCTCCTGGCAATGAAATAGTAGCGTCCACAATCATTATTTTGTCATTTCCTCTGCCACATTAAATGAAAGCTCTAGTGCTTGATTTGCATTCAGTCTTGGATCGCAATGTGTATGATATCTAGAATTCAAATCATCGTCACTTAATTTGTATATACCGCCCGTACATTCTGTTACATTTTGACCAGTCATTTCTAGGTGCATTCCACCCAAATGACATCCTTGATCTTTTAATATATTAATTGCTTTTTTTGTTTCATTTAAAAGCGATGAAAAGTCTCGCGTTTTAAGCCCTGATGATGATTTGACAGTATTGCCATGCATTGGATCAGAAATCCATAATACAGCTTTCTTATGTTTATTAATTGCTTCTACTAATTTAGGTAAATAGACATCAATATTGCTTTCTCCGTAACGAAAAATTAATGAGATTTTACCTGGCTCGTTCTTGGGGTTAATAATATCAATAACCTTGATAAGCTCTTCGGGATCCAATGATGGACCACACTTAATGCCAATAGGATTGCTAATACCTCTACAATACTCTACATGTGCACTATTTACAAAACGTGTTCTATCTCCAATCCAAATAAAATGTGCTGAAGTACAGTAAATATTATTCGATAATGAATCTTTACGAGTTAATGCCTCTTCATAAGGAAGATGTAACCCTTCATGGCTGGTATAAAAATCGACTGTATTTAAATCAATTACTTTCTCAGTATTTACACCTACTGCATCCATAAAATCCAGATACTCGGTAATCTGATTTGCAATTTTTTCGTATTTCTTTCCTTCTTGACTTGCTTTAACAAATCCCATGTTCCATGAGTTCACTTTACGCAAATTTGCAAATCCTCCCTGTGCAAAAGAACGCAACAAATTCAATGTAGACGCTGATTGGGAATACGCATGCAATAAACGTGCAGGATTAGGGTTTCTGTCTTTTTCTGTAAACTCTATTCCATTAATGGAATCTCCGTAATAACTATTGAGTGTCGTTCCATTCACTGTTTCTGTGTCCGATGATCGCGGCTTTGCAAATTGTCCCGCAATTCTCCCTAACTTGATCACAGGAACTTTCATTTTTGATGTGATTACTGCGCTCATCTGTAAAATAACACGAAAAGTATCGCGGATGTTGTTTGCGTTGAATTCTTTAAAGCTTTCAGCACAATCTCCTCCTTGTACTAAGAAAGCCTTTCCTTCGACTGCTTTTGCTAGCTCTTCTTTTAAATTCTTACACTCTCCAGCAAACACTAGCGGCGGAAAAGTCTCCAGTCGACCTAATGTTTCATCAAGCTCATTTTGATCCTTGTATTCAGGAATATGTTTTATCTCAAAGCTTTTCCATGAATCTTTTGTCCAATTACTCATTCTTTTTCCTCCACTTTCTTCGATTCTGTAATAATAGATTGATAAATATTTTTTAGAAAATCTGCTTCAATTGCTGAAAATTGTGCATCAATCTTGGCATAGATTGCATCTTCTCTGCTTTGATCTAGTACCGGTAATCCTTCCTGCTTCTTAATATATCCAATCGTTGTTACCGCATCCAATCGATCAATCAACAAATCAAACACTTGATTATCAATTGTGTCTATTTTTTCTCTATTTTTTTGTATGTCTT
>DASCOP010000127.1:0-3494 GCA_036012065.1 Fidelibacterota bacterium | reverse complement strand
CTACTCCTGTTGTACCAGAGCCCATTGTACTATCTAAAACAGTGTCTAATTCATTTGTATAAGTTTTGATTAAATATTTTTCAAGCTTTACAGGTTTTTGTGTTGGATGTAACCCTGTTTCTTGTTTGAACTTCAGAACTGTTTTGGGGTATCTTTCACCGGTGGGATTGTCACGATGTATGCTTTTTGTATTCTCTCCATAAACCTCGCCCAAGCTTTTCTTATCACTCTTAAATCCACTATAAGGGGTAGAATACCACATTTGAGGATTGTATGTAGGTTTCTTTTTACAAAATACTAAAATATTTTCGTGTGATTTTAATGGCATGATCTTTGCATTTAAAGGATTAGTTCCTTGAGGTTTTTCCCAAATCCATTCATATTTAAGCAAATCTATTTTAGAATGTGCAAGTGTGGCTGTAAATGGCTGCTGTGCATGAAGCACGATTGCAGCATTATCTTTGGCAACCCTAATATATTGCTCCCATAGTTTTTCTAAATCTATAATTGAATCCCACTTACATGCAGTAGTTCCGTAAGGTAAATCAGTCAAAATCATATCAACTGAATTATCTTCTAGTTTAGACAGCTCATTAAGGCAATCACCTCTATATAAAGTAGTTTCAATCATATTCTATGAATTTGCATCAATTCTCTCATAAATATCAGCACATTTTTTCAAATAGCTTAATTTTGCAGTAGTCCATAACTGATCTGACATTTGTTTTCGAATTTCTGCATAGTAGTCTGAAGATTCACCTTTCCATCCATTACATTTCCCTTTCATAGCACCTCTTTCAGCAAAAGTTTCTCTCCATGACAATGCTTCGAAGCTGTAGTCAATAAAAGATGCATCGAGTACAATAAAATAATATATTTTTTTATTATTATTCCAATCATGATCATCTCTAGCTAAAAATGCATATTTATCATATAAATGACTTGAAATAAAATTAACCTTAGCATCTAAACCATTATGTTTAGTCAGACGATTGCCACTCCATCTCATTGTATCTTGATTTATGCTTATTTTCCCAGATTTATTTTGATAGCTTATACCATCTGGTCCTGTGACATCTCCTCCTTGGGTATGGCTACCTCCCTCCCAACGAGATTTGCTATCATTTATAGATTGATCAAAAATATCTTCCCACAGTTCAGCCTTTAAGGGAAATCTAAATAATTGATGATATAACTTTATCTTTTCCGTAATCTTTTCAGCGATAATTAAATTATTCATAAGAGTTATCCTTCTATATAAACGTTTAGCAAATATACAAAATAATTGGAAACCATTTTATTTCAATATCTTTTTTAATGAACGTTTACGATCCCAATACTGTTGATGTTTTGCTACAGATTCCTGTAATAATTGTAAACATTTAGCTTGGTCGGTCTGTGAGGCAATACTGTAATGTTTTGCCATTAATTCTATTAAATCTTTATCGGACGTCATCTTTCCTAAAGACGCAATTCTTTCTTTAAAAGAAAGGGATTTAAATTCCATTCTATTTAAGTCTACTATTGAGAAATGATACATATTATCCTGTGTTGTAATGAGGATATTTTTACGGGTAAAATCTAAGTGATGAATCCCCTTTTCATGTAAATCTACGGTAAAATTCATAAACGCAGTCCACAGCGTGTCACTGTCATTAAATGAAGGGTCGCCCTCACCTCTTTCGGTCAATAATACGTTTAAATTGTAGTCATAATCATAATGTTCACAAACATAAAAGCTTTCACAAAATTTCATACCATTATAATGTTCAATAAATGCTACTGGAGTTGGAGTATGAATATCTTTACTTAATAAGGTATTTGCATACTCAAATGAGCGCCTTGCTTTGGATTTGGTAAGATTTCCATAGGTATAACTTCTAATTGCAGAAGGTTTTTGAAACGACTTTACAACATAATTTTTTCCCTCTAATTCAACAATTTTTAAATGATTACGCCCTTCTTTAATGGTGTTATTTGATCGATCAAAATGTGTGCGAATATCTACAATAGAGGATTCTAATGATTGGTACGTCGGATTAATATTATGTTTAATACTCATTAATAATACTTATTTTTTTGGAGGAGATAAAATGAGCTTTGACGTTCTGCTTGTATAGTCTAAATATTCCGGATCTGAACCCCATTTTTTTTGTGCAATTTCATCTAATAAATTGATACCACTTACCTTCGTTAATAATAAGTAGACAAAAACAGGTGATATTAAGGTCGCTAATTGCCCTCCCGAAAGTACAGGATACGCAAGCAATGCTATCCCTAGCCATAAGGTAATTTCACCAAAATAATTGGGATGTTGAGACCAAGACCACACTCCAGTGGTAATAAAGCGCCCTTTATTGTTTGGATTGTTTCTAAACTGTCTTTTTTGACTGTCAGCCACAACTTCAACCATAAAGCCAAATACCCATAATCCAATACCAATATAGCCTATAAAACCTATCTCTAATGATGTCGTAGATGTCATAGCAGCAAGGCCTGCTCCCATAGTCACTAAAACCCATAAACCACCAAGTGTCCATAAATTTAAAAAGCGAATGAATTTTGTTTTAATTACATCCAATCGTACATCTTTGCCGTCTTGTTTAATTCTTGTAAACAGAAATAGACCTAGTCGTATGGCCCAAATAATGATCATTCCAGAAATAATCATCCCTCGAATATCTAATGATGGACTTAATATCGCCGCCGTAATCACTGTTGCGATATAAGAAATAGAACCAATTAAATCAAAATAATGATCTGTTTTCAGTGCATATGATGGAATAAAGAATGTCCAATGTAATAAAAAGCCAATCGGTGCACAAACAGCAAACAAAGGCAGTTCATTTACAATAATACTTCCTTGGCTACCTGCATTAATCAATGATATTGCAATAATTAATGAAATAATAATTGAAATAGCAGCTGTTCTAGTGTTCATTATTTATCCTCAAAAAGCCTATCTAGTGGTTTACGCACTTTACTACGATATTGATGACGATCATCTTCAGCGCGATATCCTACTGGTAATAATACGGTTGAGGTCAAATTACGATCTTCTAGCTCTAAGATACGGTCATATCCTTCTGTGTTAAATCCTTCAAATGGGCAAGAATCAATCTTCATATCTGCACAGGTTACCATTAGCTGTGAAATCGCTAAATAACATTGTTTTTTCATCCAATGAAGGGCTTCATCTTTATCGCGTCTTCCAAGATCGGTTTTTGCGATTGTTCCATAGGCAATAATCTTTGCTTTCGACTTCAGTTTATCCATATAGCCGCGTTCATCATCTTGTTGTCTTCCCTGTTCCATTAAATGAATGAATTCATCAACATGTTTTCCTTCTACTTCTTTGTAACTACAAAACACAAATAAATGCGAACAATCACGGATTTGGGACTGATAATAGGACTTCTTATAGAGCTTATCTTTAATTTTTGATCGGTAACAACAATAACTTTATAGAGTTGAAACCCATAAGATGATGGTGT
>DASCOP010000126.1:0-8538 GCA_036012065.1 Fidelibacterota bacterium | reverse complement strand
CCACAATGGAACCCAAAACTAAATACAACATTAGACAATCCCGGTATTGATATTACAGCTAAATCTACAACTCCAGTTCAAAGCGTATTTGATGGCTTAGTTACGACTATTACATTTATATCAGGATATGGCACAACTGTTATTATTGATCATGACAATGGATATTTTACAGTTTTTACTCATTTAGAGAATTTATTAATCAGTGAAAATATGCTTGTTAAAGAAGGACAAGAAATAGGTTTTGTTTCAAATAATAATATTATACACTTTGAAATATGGGGGAATAATCAAAAATTAAACCCAACAAAATGGATTAAGAATGGATATAAGTAAATTACAGCCAGAATCGTTCAATCATATTCAGTCTATCGTAGATAAGAATAGAATTGGCAATGCATACCTTATTCATGGTCCAAGTGGTTCTGGAAAAGAAGCCTTTGCCTTAACATTCGGTAGTTTAATTACTGGCTTTGATTTAGAATCATTTATCAATAATCCCAATATTTTCCTTATTCTTCCTGGAGATAAAGATTTTTATAAAAACTTATTTAAAAGTTCAAAAATGGATGAAAAAGAATACCAAGAATGGAATAATTATTGGAAAGAGAAACTATTATTCCCACTAAAGAAGAAAAAACTATCTAATAGTAAACGTATTCCTATTAATGTATTAAAAAATCTAAAGAAAAATATCTTTTTTAAGTCTGATCGTAGAAAAGTGGTAATTATTTTTGATGCACATGCTTTATCTGAAGGGTCAGCTGAGTCTGCCAATGCTTTATTAAAAATTTTAGAGGAACCACCAAACAATACCTCGTTTTTATTGGTATCAGAATCAATAAATCAAGTTGTACCTACTATTTCATCAAGATGCCAAACAATTAACATCCCAAGAATTGAATCCAAAAATCTTCATGATCTTTTAGATAGAAAGAAGAATTTTGATGCAGATATTTTATCATTTCTATCTAATAATAACTTAGATAAAATAGATTTACTTGATGAATATTCTAAGGAATCTATTCTAGAGATTGTTAATAAGTATATTGATGCTATTCAATATCACACTCCAGAATCAGTTTCATTGTTTTCTGAGGATATGATACTCAACTTTAATAGCAAGAGAGAAAAGTTTTATTTTGAATTAAGCATTATTAAGAAATGGCTTGAATGTACCTTATTAATTCAAGAGTCAATCTCTCTACCATTTCATTGGAATGATTTCACTGATTTAGGACAAGATTTTTTATCAAAAAATTCAAATTCGAGCATGTTAGACTTATTAAAAGAAATTGAAATTTGCTTAAATAATTTGAAAGCAAATAGCGCTCCAAAACTATCCATAATGAATATGATTATAAATAGTCATAACTCATTAAATTAGAGCATGAAAAAATATTATATCACAACACCAATTTATTATGTAAATGATAAGCCTCATATAGGTCATGCATATACTACTATTTTGGCAGACACTTTATCAAGGTTTAGAACTCTTATAGGAGAACAGTCTTTTTTTCTAACAGGACTAGATGAGCACGGACTGAAGGTGCAACAAGCTGCAGAAAAAAATAAAGTGACTCCAGAAGTGCATTGTGATACAATGGCTCCAGCGTTTATAGAGCTATGGGAAAAACTAAATATTAATTATTCTGACTTCATACGTACTACAGAAAAACGTCATACAACGATTGTACAAAGTATCCTAAGTCAAGTATATGAAAATGGAGATATATATCAAGATGAGTATGAAGGATGGTATTCAATTTCTGAAGAAAGGTTTATTACAGAGAAAGAAGTAGAAAGCGGTCTTTTTGGCGAAGCAAAAAAGATTAAAGAAAAAAACTATTTCTTTAAAATGAGTAAATATCAATCAGAATTAATCAAAAAAATTGAAAGCGATGAACTTTCTATACAGCCTAAGAGTAGGAAAAATGAAGTATTAGGCTTTTTAAAACAGGAACTATCTGATTTATGTATCTCTAGACCAAAGTCTCGCTTAGAATGGGGCATAGAAATACCATTTGATAAAGATTATGTAACATATGTATGGTTTGATGCGTTGATTAACTATATCTCTGCTCCAAAATATTCTGAAGATAATAAAAATTTTGAATTACACTGGCCTGCGGATGTTCACTTAATAGGTAAAGATATTCTCACCACCCATTCAGTATACTGGCCTACAATGTTAATGTCATTAAATCTGCCTATGCCAAAAGCTATTTTTGCGCATGGCTGGTGGTTAACTGATGATGAGAAAATGAGCAAATCTCTTGGGAATGTTATCAATCCTTTAATGCTTATTGATGAATTTGGTGTTGATCCTGTGAGATATTATTTAATGAGTGAAATGGTTTTAGGGTTAGATGCTACATTCTCAATGGATTCTTTTACTAGAAAGTATAATAGTGATTTGGCCAATGATTTAGGAAACTTAGTAAGTCGAGTTTGCACCCTGATTAGCAATAATTTTGATGATAAAATGCCAAAATTTCAAAACAAAGAAAGTGACCTATCAAAAAGTTTTAGCTCTATTGATATAAAAGAACATCTTGATCAGTTTAAGATGGATAAACTTCTTCATGAAATTATGACATTTATACGATCAGTAAACGGTTATATGGAAAAACATCAACCATGGAAAATGATTAAAGAAGATAGAGAGTCAGCTGGAAATATTTTGTATCATGCAGCAGAATCGCTAAGAGTTGCTGCCATCATGCTTTCTCCTGTTATGCCAGAAAAGTCTCAAGATATTCTAGACGCACTAGGAGCTAAGGATTCTAAATTAGAATGGGGTACGTTAAATCCTGGCGATAAAATCTCTAAAGGAGACCCAATCTTTCCGAGAATTGTTCAATGACATTGATTGATACGCATGCTCATTTATACTATGATCAGATGTATAATAATCTGAATACTGTTTTAGATGAAGCAACTGAAAATGGTGTCACAAAAATTGTATGTATTGGAACCGACTTAAATACATCTAAACAATCCGTAGAAATAGCCAATAAATATGAGAATGTTTATGCTGCAGTGGGTATTCATCCTCATGATTCTAAAGATGTTACCAAAGATTACCTTAAAGATCTTGAAGTCTTAGCTTTGAGCAGTAAAAAAGTAGTTGCTGTAGGGGAAATAGGAATCGATCACTACAGAAATATATCGCCAAAGGAAATTCAAGAAAAGGTAATGATAGAGCAGATGGAATTAGCTCAATCATTATCGTTACCGATTATATTCCATAATCGTGATGCAGACAATGATATTATCGAGATTCTTAAACAACATTCATTTAGTAGAGCTATAGCACATTGTTATTCGAGCGATTTAAGTTTTGCTGAACAATTGATTGATTTAAATGTCCTTCTATCTTTTTCAGGTAATGTTACATTTAAAAACTCTATTAATCAGTCTGCAATTAAAAATATCACACTAAAAGATTTTGTTTTAGAAACAGATTGTCCTTTTTTAGCTCCACAGCCGTTTCGAGGCAAACCCAATGAACCAAAGTATGTTAAAGATATAGCATTATTCATATCAGATTTATTAGATATCGAATTTGAAGAGATAGCGATTCAAACAACAAATAATGCTGAATCATTTTTTAAGATATAATGGTTTTTGCTAAGAAAAAGTGGGGACAAAATTTTCTTGTAGATAATAACCTGTTAGAAAAAATTATTAAGACCATTAATATCAAAGATACAGAGCATGTATTAGAGATTGGCCCAGGACAGGGGGCATTAAGTGAAAAATTAGTTGATGTGGCAAAGAGCTTATCTATGGTTGAGATAGACCCTGATTTGATTGAGAGACTTAAGGTTCATGAAAAACTATCAGGATTGACAATTATTAATCAAGATATTCTAAAAGTAGATTTAGAGAGCCTATCAATTGACTCTCCTGTAGTTGTAGGCAATATTCCATATAATATTACCTCTCCAATTATTTTCTGGCTTATTGACCACTTTGATTATTGGGATAGAGCATACTTAATGGTTCAAAAAGAGGTTGCTCAACGTTTAACGGCATCAATTGGGACCAAAGACTATAGTAGAGTTACTGTGATGACCAGTCTTTTTTTTGATATTGAGATTTGTTTCTCTATTTCCCCCAATGTTTTTCTTCCTAAACCAAAAGTACAATCTGCATTTATTTCTATTACAAAAAGATCAGATTTTGATCAAAAGAATGTCAATGTTAAGAAATTTAGCCAAGTAGTAAGAATGGCCTTTAATCAGAGAAGAAAAATGTTAAGAAATTCATTGTCAACGCTAACTATTAACTCAGATAAGTGTAATATAGATTTTACGAGGAGACCAGAGCAATTAACAGTCGACGAGTTTATTGACATATCTAATAATATTATATGATAATTGGCATTTCTCGTTTTTATCGTTAAGTTTCCGCACTATGATAGAAGTAAAGATCAAAGATAATGAATCGCTTGAAAGAGCGTTAAGACGTTTCAAAAAGAAATGGGAACGTTCTGGCGTGCTTAAAGACGTAAAAAGAAAAGCTTTTTACGAAAAACCAAGCGTGACAAAAAGAATTGCGAAAAAACAAACTATTCGCAGAGCTATTAGACTAGCAAAATTCAATAATTAGTCTAATAACTCCTCTTTCTATTTTCCAAAAAATGTTCTAATCTCCGATATGCTTATAAGAAGTGCATCAGGACTCAGAGGTATTGTAAAAGATGATTTCAGTCCAGAAATGATTGATCAATATGTTGCCTCGTTTATTTCTAATCAAAATATTACATCATGTGTTATCGGAAGAGATGGTAGGTCTTCAGGTAAGGATATTGCACAATGGGTTGTTAATGCTTTAACTAATTATGGAGTTAATGTTGATAATTGTGACCTTGCAACAACACCTACTATGCAGTTAATGACAGAAAAAGATAAATATGATGGGGGAATTGTAATTACAGCTAGTCATAATCCATCTGAATACAATGGATTAAAATTCCTTCAAAAAGATGGAACCTTTTTATCTCCAAATCAATGCAATGAATTATTTGCATCTGTCGACAATAAGATTCATTTAGATCAATCAGAAGAGACAGGCACAATATCAAAATATGACTCTGCCAACGCAGAACATATTGCAAAAGTAATTGATGCAACATGTATTGATTCTAAAAGTATTGCTTCTAAGAAGTTTAAAGTAGTAGTAGATGCAGTAAATGGAGCAGGATCTACTATCTTACCAAAACTATGTGAAGATTTGGGGTGTCATGTAACAACAATTAATTGTAATGGAGACGGTAATTTCACTAGAGTGGCTGAACCTCTTGCAGAAAATTTAAATAATTTAGAAGAAAAGGTATTAGAAGTTGGAGCAGATATTGGATTTGCTACTGACCCAGATGGAGACAGACTTTCTATTGTTTCTAATAAGGGTTATGCTATTGGAGAAGAGTATACTTTAGCCCTATCATTTAAAAATTTTATTAACTATCAAGACAGTATGATAGTAACAAATTTGTCTACATCGCGAATGATTGATGATATATCATCAGGTTCAATTAGAACTAAAATTGGTGAAGCTCATGTTGTTGAGAAGATGAAAGAGTTAAATATTTTAATTGGAGGAGAAGGAAATGGAGGGGTGATTCTAAAAGAAGTACATCTAGGCAGAGATTCTTTAGTTGCTATTGCAATGATATTGAATCTTTTATCAAGAGATAACAAATCTCTTAACGAAATTATCTCTGAAATTCCTTCATATATATTTATCAAAGATAAAATTAATATAGACAACTCGATAGATTTTGATAGTCTTGCTACTCTATTCGATTGTGACGAAATTAATACAGAGGATGGAATTAAATTTACTTGGCCTGAAAAATGGATTCATATTCGAAAATCCAATACTGAACCAATCATTAGGATTTTTGCTGAAGCAAAGACAGAAAATGAAGTAGATGATTTAATTCAAACTTTAAAAGATTATTTAAAATGAAATTATTAGATAAAAAATATTCTCCTTCCAACTTAGAAGATAGATGGTATAAATATTGGTTAGAAAAAGACTATTTCTCTAGCCAACCTTCTGATAATAATTATACTATTGTTATTCCTCCACCCAATGTGACTGGAAAATTAACAATGGGGCATGTATTAAATAATACAATACAAGATATCTTAATACGAAAAGCAAGAATGGAAGGGAAAAATGCTTGTTGGGTGCCTGGTACCGATCATGCGTCCATTGCAACTGAATCAAAAGTAACAAAAATGCTTCAAGAAAAAGGCATTGATAAAAAAGATATCTCAAGAGAAGATTTTTTAAAACATGCATGGGAATGGAAAGAAAAATATGGCGGAATTATTCTTGAGCAACAACAAAAATTAGGTCTTTCATGTGATTGGGGTAAGCTAGCCTTTACTATGGATGAAGAATATTCTAATGCAGTATTAGAATCATTTGTAAGATTGTATGATAAAGGACTCATTCACAAAGGAACAAGACTAGTGAACTGGTGTCCAAAGTCTCAAACTGCTTTAAGTGATGAAGAAGTTATATTCAAAGAAGTGCAAGGAAAATTATGGTATATAAAGTATCCAATTGAGGATTCTGATTCATTTGTTGAGATTGCTACTACTAGACCAGAAACAATGCTTGGTGATGCTGCTATAGCAGTGAATCCTTCAGATAAACGATTTAAAGACTTAATTGGTAAGAATGCAGTACTACCTCTTGTCAATAAGACTATTCCAATTATTGCTGATGAGATGGTTGATCCTGAATTTGGTACTGGTTGCGTTAAGATAACACCAGCACATGATCCAAATGATTATAATGTTGGTATGTCCCATTCTCTTGATATGTTAAATATCATGAATCCAGATGGATCAATCAATTCTAATGCTCCTGATAAGTATGTTGGTTTTACTAGAGAAAAAGCTAGAAAGCAGATTATAAAGGATTTAGAGACAGAGGGTTCATTATTAAAAGAAGAAGATTACCTTCATAAAGTCGGATATTCTGAACGAGGCGATGTTCCAATAGAATATTATCTATCAAATCAGTGGTTTTTAAAGATGAAAGAATTGGCGAAACCCGCCACAGAAGTTGTTAAGTCAGGTGAAATAAAATTTTATCCAAATCATTGGGTAAAAACATATGATCATTGGATGGATAATATTCAAGATTGGTGTATTAGTCGTCAACTATATTGGGGACATCGTATTCCAGTATGGTATAAAAAAGGATCGGACCATAGTAAACAAGAAAATTGGTATGTATCCATATCTCCACCAGAAGATATTGAAAACTGGGAGCAAGACGAGGATGTTTTAGATACTTGGTTTAGTTCATGGTTATGGCCATTTGGAGTTCATGGTTGGCCTGATAATGAAAAATTGATAAAACAATATTATCCAACCGATATACTAGTTACTGGTCCAGATATCATATTCTTTTGGGTGGCACGAATGATTATTTCTGGAATAGAATTCTTAGATGAGATTCCATTTAAAGATGTTTATTTTACGAGCATTTTACGAGATAGTACGGGAAGAAAATTGAGCAAGTCACTTGGGAATTCACCAGATCCTATAGAATTATTTGAAAAATATGGAACCGATGCGACTAGATTTTCAATTATGTTAATGTCTCCTCAAGGATCAGATGTCTATTTCTCTGAAAATAGCTTAGAAATAGGTAGAAATTTTATGAATAAGATTTGGAACGCCAGCAGATTTATTATGATCAATCATGATAATAATTTTAGTGAAATAATAGACCAAGATTCATTAGATAATTATGATAAATGGATACTATCAAAATTAGATACCACTCTTGAAAAAGTGAATATGCACTATAACAATTACCAATTTAATGAAGCAATAAAGGTAATTTATGATTTTACATGGAATGAATTCTGTAATTGGTATATTGAGATTGCTAAAATTAAATTTAATAGCTCAGATCAATCAGAAAAAAATAATGCGTTCCTTGTTGCAAGGGATATACTAAAGAAAGTTTTATTAATACTCCATCCTATTTCTCCATTTATTACTGAAGAAATTTGGAGTTACTTAAAAAATGAAGATGACAAAGACATCATCGTGTCTTCTTGGCCAAAAATGGGGGCAGAGGATCTTCCATACAACAAAGACAGAGTTACATCTCTAAAAGAAATTGTTGTTGCCGTTCGTACGATTCGATCAGAACTGAATGTTGCTCCTACAAAGAAGATTGATGCATTGATATCAATTAAAGATTCTTCGGATAAATCATTATTTGATGACTTAAAGGGCATGATTATGTCTTTAACAAATCTAGAAAGCCTTAATATTAAAATGAATTTAGATAAACCTGCCCAATCTGCAGTTGGTATATGTAAAAGTTGTGTTGTATATGTTCCATTAGGAGACCTAGTCAATCCAGAAGAAGAAATCTTGAAACTGGATAAAAGATTACAAGAGATCGATGGTTTTATAAAAGAGATTGAAACAAAACTAAACAATAAGGCATTTACAGACAAAGCACCTGAAAAAATTGTAAATCATGAAA
>DASCOP010000125.1:0-2820 GCA_036012065.1 Fidelibacterota bacterium | reverse complement strand
GAAATAAAACTCACTAGCATTGGAATTTTAAAATTTAATAATAAAGTAGATCTTGAAGTTTTCTTCCATGACAATAATGGACCAATTCCCATCAAAAACAATAATGCTAAACCAATAGGAACATTAAGTTGATTAAAATAAGTTGCTCCTACATAAATTTTTTCTCCATTCCATGCCTCTGAAAGAATAGGAAATAAAGTTCCCCATAAAACAATAAAACACATTAAGAGCAAAATTAGATTATTATATAAAAAGCCTCCTTCTCTCGACGTAAAAGAATCAATCTTCTCATCTGATTTTAATAGATCAGATCGCTTAAAAAACCAGTATCCAGTAAATAAAATTAAGATAGACAAAAAGCTAAGAAATAATGGTCCTAGATTTTCAGCAGTAAATGAATGAACGGAAGATATAATACCACTTCTAGTAATAAATGTACCTAGAATCACTAATAAAAAAGTTGATGAAGCCAATAAGATATTCCATGATTTTAACATCCCTCTTTTTTCTTGTATCATAGATGAATGAATGAAGGCGGTAAGTATAAGCCAAGGCATTAAGGAAGAATTCTCTACTGGATCCCATGCCCAATATCCTCCCCAACCTAATTCATTATATGCCCAATATCCTCCTAGAATGATACCTGCAGATAAAAAGGTCCATGTAATTAGAGACCAACGTCTGATTGATTGAATCCATTCAAAAGTGAGAGACTTAGATATTATAGCAGACAGAGCCATCACAAAAAGAATAGTTGTTCCAATAAAACCTAAGTAGAGCATAGGAGGATGGATAGCCATTGTCATATTTTGCAATAATGGGTTAAGACCATTACCATTTTGTACAATAATATCAGACGATACTGGTTTAAAAGGATTTGCTACAAAATTTGATAAGAACAAAAAGAATGCAAAGATAAAAGAAAGAATTCCATAAGAAGAATATTTAAGACGCTCCATACTCTTTAGGGTCACATTAATATAGATTAATGAATATATAGACATAATAAATGTCCAAAATAATAATGAACCTGCTTGTCCTGCCCATAAAGCAGTGAACTTGAAAAATAGTGGAGTTTCATAACTTGTATATTGAGCAACATACTGTAAATTAAAATTGCTAATTAATAATTCATTCAGAAGACAAAGAGTCGATAATATTACACAGAAACATATTGCTATTAAGCCTCTCTCAGCTATTTCTAGAAATATTTTATTTTTTTTAATAGAGTAATAGAATAGAAAAAAGAAAGTTGATAGTATTAATCCGCCGCTTATGCTAAGAGCCAAACTTCCAATTTGAGATATCATTATATTTTTTCTATATTTTTTAAATCGCCTTCATAACGTGAAGCGCATTTAGTTTGAAGTTCAGTCGCAATAATCAAGTTGTCATCAAATGCCCCAGCAACTACTACCTCTGTATCATCTTTAAATAGATCTGGTCTAATGCCATAATAATAAACCTTTAAACTATCACTACCTTGATAAACATAAAATGATACTTCTAATTGATCTTCATCGTTTATTTTAATTGAATTTGGTTTAATTAAACCTCCAACCTTAACCCTAGAAAGAGAAACATCTTTTGTTGAAAGTTCCTCTATGGTGTAATAACGCACAGTGATATTTTTCTCACCTCTTATATTGGTAAGATATACAGTCCATATAACAACCAATCCAAAAACTAAAATCAACGATGTATAAATCTTATTCATAATTTAAATCCCAAAAGATTCTTCCCATTCTCCATATATATTTTTCATTAATTCAATAATTTCCCCAACAGTACCACCAGATTCCGCTACTTCAATCAAGTAAGGGACTAAATTTAAATTATTTTCACAAGCATTTCTTAATTTTTTCATTTTCTCATGAAGTAATTTGTTATCTCTTTTTTCTCTTAATAGTCTAACTTTTTTTTCTTGAACATCTTGAGCTTTTTGAGAGATTTTTAAAATTTCAATCTCCAGTCTTTCATCTTCCTCAACAAAATCATTTAATCCGACAATTATTCTCTCTTTTGAATCGACTGATTCTTGATATACAGATGCAGATTCAGCAATTTTCTTTTGGAAATAACCATCTTCAATTGCTGTAATTGTGCCTCCTAGATTTTTTATTACTTTAAAATATTCATTTGCTTCACTTTCAATTTTATCGGTTATCTCTTCTACGTACCAGGAACCTCCTAGAGGATCTGCTACATTCGGTACACCTGTCTCGTATGCAAGAATTTGTTGAGTTCTTAGTGCTATCTTTGCAGCTTTTTCTGAGGGAAGAGCTAAGGTCTCATCTAATGAATTTGTATGAAGAGAATTTGTTCCACCTAGAACAGCAGACATAGCTTCATATGCAGTTCTAATAATATTATTTTCTGGCTGTTGTGCAGTGAGAGAGCATCCTGCTGTTTGTGTATGAAATTTTAACTTCAAAGAATTTTCATTCTTTGCACCATAATCATTTTTTAGTTTCTTGGCCCAAATTCTTCTTGCTGCCCTATATTTACCTATTTCTTCAAAAAAGTCCATATGTGAATTAAAGAAAAATGACAATCTATGCGCAAAATCATCTATCTTTAATCCTCTTTCTAAGCAAGCTTCTATATAAGTAAATCCACTATTTAATGTAAATGCTAATTCCTGCGCAGCAGTCGATCCAGCCTCTCTAATGTGATATCCGCTTACTGATACTGGATTATAAAATGGCATATTTTCTGAACAAAACTCTATTACATCCACTACCAATTTTACTGATGGTGTAGGAGGAAAAATAAATTCCTTTTGTGCTATATATTCTTTTAGGGCATCATTCTGTAGGG
>DASCOP010000124.1:0-4839 GCA_036012065.1 Fidelibacterota bacterium | reverse complement strand
TTGAAATCAGCTTTATAAAATTTACGCTTACTGATTTATTTGATCTGGTGCTTATTTCATTCATTTTTTCCTACGCCTACTCTTACTTTAGAGGAACAAGAGGGGGACAAATGTTAATCGGTCTATTAATCCTATTTTTTGCAGGATTTATCGTTAATATTCTTGGCTTTAGAGCTACTTCATGGCTATTAAACTTATTTCAAACAGTGTGGGTGGTTGTATTTGTTATTTTATTCCAACCAGAAATTAGAAGATTATTAACTTCTGTTGGTCAAAATAGACTATTAAGGAAGCTATTTCAAATTGAGAAACTTTCTATTCAAGATGAAATTATATCATGCATTAATGAGATAAAGAAAAATAGATGGGGAGCAATTATTGTTTTTGAAAGGGAGAATTCTTTAAAGAATATTAGTTCTGACGGCGTAAAAATGGGAGCAGTGTTTAGTCCTGAATTATTAGTCTCAATTTTTAATCCTTCATCACCTTTGCATGATGGAGCCGTAATTATTCATAGTAATATTATTGAGGCTGCTGCATGTATTTTGCCTTTAACAGAGAGTAAAACTTTAAACCCAGAGATGGGTACAAGACATAGAGCTGCGCTGGGCATTTCAGAGGAGAGCGATGCTATCGCATTAGTTTTATCTGAAGAGACAGGAAAGATATCTATTGCAGAGAATGGATATTTTATAAGTTCTGAACTTAGTTTAGAAGAATTAAGTAAGGTTTTAAAAGAGAAAATGAGTGAAATGGGGGAAGAGTAAGATGTTGAAAGAAAAAATTAAGGATTTAATGGATAGAGCAGACTTTATGACTCTTTCTACTAGTGTTGCAGGGAATTCATCTGCTGCGAATGTATATTTTTCAAATGATGGTCTAAATATATATTTCTTTACATTTAATCCATCTAGAAAAGCTGTTCAAATTGCTTTTAATCCAAAAGTCCAGTGTGTTATTAGGCCTGATGGAGAAGATGGCATTAAAGAGCTTCAGATTGATGGATATGCTACAAAAATAACAGACAAAGAAGAGAAAGATAAGGCAAGAGAAGCAGTTCTTAAAGTTACAGAAGCTTTCTCTGATTATATGTATGATGAATTCTTAATTGCTAATGATGTAGTTGGATATTATAAAATAGAGCCAACGGTAATAAAGTATGTCGATTTCTTTGCTGAAACTCAGTTTGAATGGATAGAATTACCAGAGAATAGACCAAGTATAATTTCAGAATTATTAGGCAATATCAGTAGAACGTTCAAATATTGGATGACTGTCATTAGAGGTCCATTTTTAACAGCTACTATTGCTCCAATCTTACTTGGATCAGCTATTGCATATAAACAGTTTGGCACATTTGATTGGTCAATTTTTTGGCTTGTTCTCTTAGGAGGAATTTTTGCTCAGATTGCTACAAACAACATGAATGATTATTTTGATCATAAATCAAGAAATGATGAGATGAACAAATTGGCAAGTCCTTTTAATGGAGGATCTAGATCAATTCAATCTGGTCTAATTACGCCAACAAATATGTTATTATTATCCTTATTATTTTTTGGATTAACGATTAGCATAGGTTTGAATCTTAATAATGCTATTTTTGGTGACTATTTTGCTATGTCAAACTTAATGTATGTTGGATTAATCGGTGTATTTTTAGGGATTACATATACTGGTTTCTTAAAATTATCTTACAATGGATTAGGCGATTTAGCAGTATTTACTGGATTTGGTCCTTTGATGGTTTATGGTGCTGCATATATGCAAAATCAATCTGTTGATCCTGTTACTACATTACTATTCTCAATTCCTGTAGGTATATTAGTTGCTCTTATATTATTTATTAATTGTTTCCAAGACTATAATGCTGATAGAGCAGCCAATAAAAATAGTTGGGTTGTTAAATTAGCTGGACCTGGAGATAAAGCAAACTATAGAGCGCCTTTCAAAGTATGGAGAAATTCTATGTTATTGTCATTTGCAATGATTTTTGGAGCAGCTATCTATACTAACAATCTTTTTACGCTAATAGCGTTACTTCCTATTCTAATATTTAATTTTGCCCACAAAAAAGGTTCTAGTTGGCTAGATGAATGGGAAAAAGAAGATGCAAATCTTCAGCAACTTCCGTATGAGCTATTAATTGTTAATGTTTCAACAATTGGAATTCATTTTTTAACAGGGACGTTACTTACTTTAGGATTTTTAATTAGCACATGGATTTAAAAGACCAATATAATTCACTTTTAGAAAAGTTTGATCAAATTAGGAGGTATCTTTGACCTTGAAGCCAAAGATGCTTACTTAAATAATTTAAAAGATCAAATATCAGACCCATCTTTATGGGACAATAACAAGAAAACAACATCCATTATGAAAGAAATTTCTATGTGCGAGAAGGATATTGATTTAAGAAAAAATTTATCTGAAAAGGCTAGCGATGTTAAGGTTATGTTTGAATTCCTCAATGATGGCCAAATAGATGAAAAAGAATTTTCTAAAGAATTAGAATATTTTTCTAAACTAATTAAAGAGTTTGAATTAAAACTCATTCTTAACTCACCAAATGATTCTAAGGATGCAATTATATCAATTCATCCAGGAGCAGGAGGGACTGAGAGTCAAGATTGGGCCCAGATGTTATATAGGATGTATTCTATGTGGACAGAGTCTAAAGGCTTCAAATTTAACGTTATTGACTTTCAATCAGGAGACGAGGCAGGTATTAAGGATTGTACAATTGAAATCGTAGGAGACTATGCATATGGGTTGCTTCAATCAGAAATCGGTATTCATAGATTAGTAAGAATATCACCCTTCGATTCTAATAGTCGTAGACATACATCTTTTGCTTCAGTTTCTGTTTATCCATCTATAGATGAAGACGTAGAAATAGAAATCAATCAAAAAGATTTAAGAATTGACACCTTTCGTTCTAGTGGGGCTGGAGGTCAGCATGTGAATAAGACAGATTCTGCTATTAGAATTACTCACATACCCACTGGAACAGTTACTCAATGTCAAACGCAAAGATCTCAACACAAAAATAAAGAACAAGCATTAAAAGTATTAAAATCCAAACTATATCAAATTGAAATAGAGAAACAAGCTGAGTCTAAAAAAATTCTTGAAGGTGAAAAAAAGGATATTGCTTGGGGTAATCAGATAAGATCATATGTTTTTCATCCTTACAACATGATTAAAGATCATAGAACAAAATTTGAAGTAGGAAATGTTAAAGCTGTTATGGATGGTAATATAGATGACTTTATGTATAGTTATTTATTAGATAAAATGGAAAAAAATAAATAAGTTTCTTTCAGTATGGAAAATAAAAGTCTAAAACAAATTATTGCAAATCGTCTAGAGAAATTAGAGAAAATACGTGAATTAGGTGTCAATCCTTATCCATATGAGTTTAATACTACTCATACAACATCAGATATCACCAAAAAAAATCTCAATAAAAAGGTGTCTGTAGCTGGAAGAGTAATGTCTTTAAGAAAAATGGGAAAAGCTGCTTTTGCTAATATTCAAGATGAACAAGGTAGAGTGCAATTATATGTTGCAAGAGATGATATAGGTGAAGACAACTACAATTTATTTAAGCTTGTTGATATTGGAGATTTTATTGGTATTGATGGTACAGTTTTTGTCACCAAAACAGATGCATTAACTGTTAAAGCTCAACAAGTAACTGTGTTAAGTAAAAACTTAAGACCTATTCCTGATGTCAAAGAAAAGGATGGAGAAAAATACAACTCAGTATCAGATAAAGAATTAAGATATAGGAAACGTTATCTCGACATGATTATTAATCCTGAAACAAAAGATAATTATATCAAAAGGTTTAAAATAATTAACTCTATAAGAGAGTTTCTAAATAAAAATGGCTATATAGAGGTTGAGACACCAGTTTTACAACCAGTTTATGGTGGGGCAAATGCTAAGCCTTTTAAAACATTTCATAATGCATTAGACCAAGAATTTTTCTTAAGAATTGCTACCGAACTTTATTTAAAGCAATTAATTGTGGGTGGCTTTGAAAAAGTCTATGAAATGTCCAAAGATTTTAGAAATGAAGGTATTGATCGTAGCCATAATCCAGAGTTTACTATGCTTGAATTTTATCAAGCTTATGCAGATTACAACTTTATGATGGATTTTGTAGAAGACATGTTTAAAAAAGTAGCAAAAGATTTAGGTATTAAGAATATATCATGGGATGGAAATGATATTAATATATCTAAGAAGTTTGCAAGAAAAACAATGGATGAATTAATTAAGGAATATACTGGGCATTCTATAGATTTAACTGATAGTAAGGCAGTATTTGATCTATGCAAGACATTAGATCTAAAAGTTAAGAAGAGTGACAGTCTTGCAAAGATGATTGATGAAATAATGAGAAGAAAAGTAGAGCCAAACTTAATTAATCCCACTTATGTAATGAATCATCCTGTAGAAATTTCTCCATTGGCAAAAGTCAATAGGGATGGAGATAAAAATTTTACTGAAAGATTTGAATTATTTATTGCAGGTATGGAATTTGCAAATGGATTTTCTGAGCTAAATGATCCTATAGATCAAAGAAAGCGATTTGAAGATCAATCAGCTAAAAAAGATGGCGGAGATGAAGAAGCGTTCCCTGTTGATAAAAATTTCTTAGAAGCTATAGAGACTGGAATGCCTCCAACTGCAGGAGTTGGTATTGGAATTGATCGATTAGTTATGTTATTTATTGATACTAGGTGGATTAGAGATGCAATTATCTTTCCCACACTCAAATCTTTAAAATGAAATTAGTTTTTCTTGTCTTAAGAAGACTATTTTTTT
>DASCOP010000123.1:0-1811 GCA_036012065.1 Fidelibacterota bacterium | reverse complement strand
TACATATAAAAATCCAGATCATAGCGTTAAAATTGCAATGTGTGGTAAATATACAGAGTTGTATGATGCATATAAGAGTATTACAGAGTCATTTATTCATGCCGGAGTAGAAAATAATACAAAAGTAGAAGTGGTATGGGTTAATACCGAAAAAATTAAAGATGACAAGAGCGCTAAAAAGGCTTTTGATGGTATTGATGGTATTTTAATACCAGGAGGTTTTGGATCTAGGGGGGCAGAAGGCAAGATATTAACTTCAAAGTTTGCTAGAGAGAATAATGTTCCATTTTTAGGAATCTGTTTAGGATTGCAGTGCGTTGTTATTGATTTTGCAAGACATGTTTGTGGTATTAAAAATGCCAATAGTACAGAGTTTGATAGTAAGTCTCCGAATCCAGTTATTGATTTGATGGAATCTCAAAAAGCCATCAAAATTAAGGGAGGAACGATGCGATTAGGTTCTTATAGTTGCGATATAATTCCAAATACAAAAGCTTCAAAAATTTATAAGAAGAAAATTATTTCAGAACGCCATCGTCACAGATGGGAAGTCAATAATAAATTTGTTAAAAAGATGGAAGAAAATGGACTTATATTTTCTGGTATAAATAAGAATTTAGGTGTAGTAGAAATTGTAGAACTTGCTGATCATCCATGGTTTGTAAGTTGTCAATTTCATCCAGAATTAAAAAGCAGATTAGATAAAGCGCACCCATTATTTAGAGAATTTGTCAAAGCATCGTTAAAGGAGCAAAAAAATGGCGCAAAATAAAGTGAATTGTGAAAATGTTATGTTTGGCGATGCAAAGATTCCATTTATTGGTGGACCTTGTGTTATTGAGAGCAGAGATCATATTCTCAAAATGGCAGAGGCAATTTGTAAGGTTACAGAAAAATTAGACATTCCATTCATTTTTAAAAGCTCTTTTGATAAAGCCAATAGAACATCAATTGATTCTTTTAGGGGAAATGGATTGGATGAAGGGTTAAAAATACTAGAAGAAGTAAAGAGCACGTTTAATGTGCCTGTATTAACTGATATTCATCATCCAGAGCAAGCAGCAATTGTTGCTGATGTTGCAGATGTGCTTCAAATTCCAGCATTTTTATGCCGACAAACTGATTTATTAGTAGCTGCTGCAAAAACAGGGAAGGTAGTCAATATTAAGAAAGGACAATTCCTTTCACCTTATAAAGTGAAAAATATTATTGATAAGGTTGTTGCAACTGGCAACAAGAATATCTTAGTTACTGAAAGAGGAAATTCTTTTGGCTATGATAGCTTAACATCAGATATGCGTTCAATTCAAATTATGAAAGAATTTGGCTTTCCTGTGATTTATGATGCAACACATAGTGCGCAGATTCCTGGAAATTTTGAAGAAACTACTTCAGGAAATAGACAATTCATTCCTAGTCAGATCTACTCTGCTGTGGCAACAGGTTGTGACGGTATATTCATGGAAGTGCATGATAATGTAGATAAAGCGCTGAGCGATGCAAGCACACAGTGGCCTTTAGATCAGCTCGAGTCTGTATTAGTATCAATGTTAGCTTTTAGAGAAACTTATTTACATCATGGAGATAAAAATGGATAAAGATTTAACAAATATTAAACTACTTATCTGTGATGTCGATGGCGTTCTTACAGATGGACAGCTTATTAAAGATACTGCGGGAGAAGAATCAAAAAGTTTTAATGTGTTAGATGGTGTAGGATTTGTAATGCTACGATTACTCAATCTTGGCATTAAAACAGCATGGATTACTGGAAGAGAATCTGCTACTACAGAATCAAGAGGAGAAGAATT
>DASCOP010000122.1:0-3748 GCA_036012065.1 Fidelibacterota bacterium | reverse complement strand
ACCTTGTACAGCATACACAGATTCATCATATTTTTTATGCAAGTTTTTAATATTAACGGCTATTTCATTCATAATGAGGCTCAATTTTATATATTTTACCAGAGAATTCAACTATATAAATTTCATTATTAATATCTTGGCCAAATGAAGATATCATATGTTGTTCAGATCCAAGAAGGGGTGCTGTAATTTCTTGAATTATATTTTTTAATGGATCTAACGCCCAAATTTTTCCAGTACAAAAGTCTGAAAAGATATATAATCCGTATAAGCTTTTAATTTGATCTCCTCTATAGATATAACCACCAGTAACAGAGCATCCAGAAACATTTTCTTCTTTAATTCCCATTAAACTGAATGGGTAATTTGCATCACTGGGGTATTCAAATATTGGATTAATAAAACCTACTTTATCACATCCTGGTTCAGGATAACAATGATTTCCCTCCATTATATTCCATCCAAAATTTCCTCCATTTTCTCCAAACTCTAAATAATTGATTTCTTCCCAGAGATATTGCCCAACATCTCCCATATAAATATCACCATTGTTGTTGTCGAAAGAAAATCGCCATACATTACGTAAACCATAGGCCCATATTTCACTTTTTATATCTGAATCATTATTTTTTTTATGCAAAACCAAGGGATTGTCATTAGGAATTAAATAACTTCCATCGTCTTGCGGATCAATGCGTAAAATAGAGCCAAAAAAATTATGTAAATTTTGTGCATTACCATATGGATCTCCTGAAGAGCCCCCATCTCCAAATGATATATATAGATAATTATCTATTGGATTAAAATCTAGATGACTCCCATTGTGATTATTAAATGGTTGTTCAAAATAGATTAATTTTTTTTCTGACCCTATATCTACTTCATCTTTATTTTCTGATAAGCGAAATCGTGACACTACAGAATAATTTTCAGTATCAATATATGACACATAAAAAAATCCGTTAGATTGAAAATTTGGATCAAATACCATGCCTAATAATCCGCGTTCATCTGGAGTAACACTCACACTAATCTTTTTACTTAAATCAAGAAATAAGGATTTATTTTGCAAATTGTTAATTAGATAAATTTTTCCAGTCTGCTCAACAGCATACATTTGGTTTGTTGCAGGTTCAAAAACAACAAAAACGGGACGATTAAGATTTTCAGCTATTGTGATTGATTTTATATCATTGATTTCTTGTGTAAAAAGTATAGAAATAGAGAACAGAAAATAATATTTAAGAATTTTGTTCATCTAATAAGGATCTTAATTGATTTTCATTAATAATCTTTATGTTTAGCGCTTGAGCTTTATCGGCTTTGGAACCTGCATTTTCTCCCATAACTAAAAAATTTGTTTTAGATGAAATAGCGCCTGCTACTTTAGCGCCTTTTCTTTCTAACAATTCCTTTATCTGATTGCGTTTATAATTCTTAAAACTACCAGTAATCACAAATGTAACATCTTTTAATTCTTTAGAATTCCTAAAAACGGTTTTCTTAATTTTTACTCCACTATTTAGACAATTTTTTATAGTCTCTCTATTAGAAGGGCTATTAAAAAACTCTATAATTGATTGTGCAACAATTAAACCCACCCCATCAATTGCTTCAAGTTCTTCTAAGGAAGAAGTGGAAAGCTTTTTAATAGAGGACTCGCAATGTATATCTAATATTTTTGAAATATGTTGCCCAACATTAGGTATACCCAAGGCAAATACAAGCCTGGGAAATGTGGTGTCTTTGGATTCGTTGATAGCCTTAATTAGATTGTTCGCAGACTTTTCCTGAAATCGATCTAAAACAACTAAATCAGAATATGATAGATTAAATAAATCATCTATTTTTTGAATAAGATTGTTATGCATCAATTGTTCAACAATCTGAACTCCTAGACCGTCAATATTCATAGCATTTTTTGAACAAAAATGCTCTATTGATCCTTGTAACTTTGCGTTACAAGCTAAATTTTCACACCTATATGCAACTTCGCCTTCTATGCGACTAATTGTTGATTGACATGAAGGACAATTGTGGCTTGCTATATTAAATTTGACGGTATTTTTAGGTCGTTTTTTCAATATAATTTTTGAAATTTTTGGTATAACATCACCTGATCGCTGTACAATCGCGTAATCATTAATTCTAATATCTTTTTTATCAATTTCATCCTGATTATGTAATGTGGCGCTGCTAATCATTGCTCCCGAGATTTCTACTTCTTTAATTTTTGCTACAGGAGTAATCACCCCTGTACGACCTACTTGAAGAATAATATCTAATATTTGTGTTTCTGCAGATTTAGATTTGAATTTTGCAGCAATTGCCCATCGTGGAGATCTGGCCCTTTCTCCTAAAGTAGATCTTAATGAATAGTTATCAACCTTTATTACAGACCCATCAATCTCATAAGGAATATGCTCTCTTTCACTTTCTAATGTTTTATGATATTTAGTCATATCTTCAATACTATTAATTTGTTTTGCTAAAGGGTTAACAGGCAATCCTATAGATTTCAAATATGATAAGATAGCCAAATGACTATCCAGATTTATGCTATTACTATCTCCAATTTCATAACAGAATATTGATAACTTTCTTTTTGAGGTAATATGAGGGTCTAGTTGTCTTACGCTCCCTGCGGCGGCATTTCTAGCATTGGCGAACAATTTCTCATCCGAATTAGATCTTGCTTCATTTAATGCAATAAAATCAGATTTTAACATAAAAATTTCACCTCTAATTTCAATAAAGTCGGGGTGGTCTTTTTTATCGCCTCGCAATACCATGGGTACAGCATTAATTGTTTTGATATTGTGAGTGATATCTTCGCCCGTATAACCATCTCCTCTAGTAAGAGCACGTATTAATTTCCCCTTTTCATAAATTAATGAAACTCCCAATCCATCAATCTTTGGTTCTGCAACATAAGCTGTGCTATCTTGACCTAGCCACTTATTAATTCTTTGGTTAAAATCTTTAATTTCTTGTTCATTAATCGCATTAGATAATGACAGCATTGGTGTCTCATGATTATAATTTTGGAAACCACTTTCTATTGGATGACCCACTCTCTGTGTAGGAGAAGAAGAATCTATAAATTGGGGGTACTCTTTCTCTAGCGATTCTAGCTCTCTAAATAGCTTATCATATTCCGCATCGCTTAAATGTGGTTCATCTAATACATAATATGCATAATTATGCTCATTAATCTTGTCTGCAAGATGATTTATTTTTTCTTTGACTTTTGATTCCATACTATTCCTAAAAATCCGCCTATTAATAACACAACTAAGAGCTGAATCCTAAATTTATTCATTCTAATTGAATTAGCATACATTTTGAATTCATCTGTTGCAATATCATCAAAATCTAGTGACCATGTTAAAATTCCATCTGAAAGTGATCTTGCATTATTCTTTTGAATTAAACCGGGTAATTCAATGTTAAATTGAAAATAATCATTCATTAATGCTGTATTTTTTGTGAAATCCTCCTCATATGTATCTATAAATACCGTGATTTCTTTGAAAAATTTATTTGGTAATGTATTTGCAATGGGTTCCAAGGCATCTTTTAAAATCAGTGAAGAATCTTTGTTAAATTTTTCTAATAATTTTCTTTCTTTTGCATAATCAAAATATGTATCTATTTGATTATTAATCTTTTCTGAAAAAATAGTGTTTAAATCAACCGTCTTTTCATATTCTTTGAAGCTGTTTTTAATAATATACTCTTTAGCAGG
>DASCOP010000121.1:0-5526 GCA_036012065.1 Fidelibacterota bacterium | reverse complement strand
ACACACAAGACTTTAAGAGGGCCGAGAGGTGGTATTATTCTAATGGGAAAAGATTTTGAAAATCCATATGGTATTGTAGCGCCAAAATCAGGCAGAACAAAAATGATGTCTGAAATTTTAGATGGTGCAGTAATGCCCGGAATCCAGGGAGGTCCTTTGATGCATATCATCGCTGCAAAAGCAGTAGCTTTTAAAGAGGCATTGTCTCCTGATTTCAAAGTATATATAAAACAGGTTCTCGATAATGCTAAATGTTTTGCAGAAGAATTTAAGAACAGAGGATATAATCTTATATCTGGCGGGACCGACACACACCTAGTATTGTTAGATCTTCAGAATAAATCTATTTCTGGAAAGCAAGCTGAATATGCTTTGGATGAAGCAGGTATCACTGTTAATAAAAATATGGTTCCTTTTGATCCTAAAAGTCCATTTGTTACTAGCGGAATAAGAGTGGGTTCACCGGCATTAACTACCAGAGGCATGGGTACAAATGAAGTAAAAAAAGTAGTTGAATTAATTGATAAGATTGTAATGAATAGCGAAGATAAACCCATTATTGATTCTGTTAGATCAGAAGTTAAAGAACTGTGTAAATCATTTCCAATCTATGACTAATACAAAATCAAAATATATATACTTATTTCTTGTCTTAAGTCTATTTTTTAATTCCTGCTCATCTAATAAAGATTTAATGTTTGGAGCTAGTATAGCTGAATATGCTATACCAATTTCATTTAAGTCGCATGAGAAAAAGATTAATAAAGATAGATTTAATTCAGAAGTCTACTTAAATGCATCTAAAAGTTTAACCCAATATTCTTATGGTATTCTTATGGAAAAAGCAGATAGACTGATGTATGCAGATTACTATACAGCAAGAGAGTATTATAATGAGTCATTAGGCTTGTTTTTAACATCAAGAGATTACATGATGCATGCATTGTCTCTAAGACATAAAGATTTTGAATCAAAGATGAAGACAAAAGCTAAAGTGAATTTTTATATAGATGATGTTCCTTATCTATATTGGCTTAGCGGTTCGATGGCAGGATCAATTCAGGCTAGCCAGGGAAATCCAGAATATCTAGTTGACTTAAGCAATATTAGATGGTTACTTGAAAATGCCGTTGCGCTTGATCCTGACTGGGAAAAAGGATCATTGTATGCTGCAATGATGAGCGTATATCTTAATGATTTGAGCGGAGATAAAAACTCTGAAAGAAAAGCATTAGAATATTTTGAATTAGCTGACCGCGCAGCAAAAGGGTATAACATTGGTATCTATGTTACGTTGGCAGAAAGTTTTGCTGTTTCTAAGCAAGATAAAGAGTATTTCCTAGAATTAATTGATAAAGCTTTGACAATTGATATTAGTAAGGATAAAGATTTGAAACAGGCTAATACGCTATCTAAATTAAGAGCAAAATGGCTGTTAACTAGAGTTGATGATCTTTTTTATATGTAAATTATATAATGAATTTTATAAAAAATATTCTCATAATAATGCTTTTATCAGGAACCTTATTATCTAAGCCAATTATTATTAAGCTAGCGACACTTGCTCCTGAGGGCACTGAATATTATAATCTTCTTCTTGAAATGGGGCAAAGATGGCAAGAAGAGACAAACGGAGAAGTAATTCTTCGAATTTATCCAAATGGTGTTGTTGGACGTGAAAGTGATACTATTCGAAAAATGCGTATTGGACAAATCCAAGCTTCAGCGATGTCTTCTATAGGACTGTCTGAGTTAACAGATCAGATCCAAGCTTTTACAATCCCAATGGGATTCAAAGACTATGATGATGTAGAGAAGGTTAAAGATGCAATGTTTGATGATATAAGCGAGGGTCTTTCTGAAAGTGGATTTAAATTATTATTCTTAGTTGACATAGGTTGGGTTTATTGGTTCTCTGCAGATGAAGTTGCTGTGCCAAGGGATTTAAAGAATGCTAAAATCTATACAACAGCTGGAGATTATGTTACCGTAGAGCTTTTCAAGAAATTTGGTTTTAATGCAATCCCTGTATCAGAAACAGACATTCTCACTAGCCTGCAGACCGGTATGATCAATACTGTTCAAACAGTCCCTATATTATCGCTTAGCTCTGGATGGTTTGCTTTAATGCCAAATATGTTAGATTTAAAATGGGCTGTGTTTATTGGAGCTGTTATTATTGATGAGAGGGTTTGGTCAAGAATAAGACCTGAGCATAAGAAGGTAATGATGGAAATAGCATACGAAATTGGTGAAAAATACAAAGCAAGTGGAAGAAAGACAGAAGCTCAAGCAATCGAAACGATGAAAGAGTATGGTATGAAGATTAAAACTCCAACTACTGAAGAATTAAAAGTATGGGAAGAGTTCAAAGGAGAAATTATGCCAGATGTTATCGAGACATATATCCCTGAAGAAATTTATGAAAAAGTGACCTCTGCGCTTAATGAATAGCATCCTCAATAAAATTGAGAATTTTGTCTGTTATTTTTGTTTTGTAATAATTGTTTTCTTTCCAGTTTTTCAGATACTATCAAGATCGATTGATTTTTTTTCTATTCCTGCATCTCAAGAGATTGTACAACACATGACTTTATGGATTGCATTTGTCGGTGCAGTGTTAGCTACAAGATCTAATAGACTTCTAGCAGTTGTAAGAGAGCCTGTATTTAAACAATCTTCTGAATTCAATCTTGGTCATTTTTTAGTTCATGCTGTATCAGTAGGAGTAGTGTTTGTTCTTGCTATTTCTTATTTAAAAATGATACAGATTGGAATTCAATATCCAACATTTGTTGCTCCATTTATACCAGTATGGTTTGCACAAAGCATTATTCCAGTTGGGTTATTTTTGATTTGGTATCATATGATAATGACGAGCAGTGATAGACTCAATTATCGCTTATCTCTCGTTTTTTATTCCTTCTTATTTGTTGGAATTCTCCATTATTGGCAATTTCCGTTTTCTAATGAAATCATACTAACTATTAAGGTATTAGGTACTCTTGCATTGGTAGCTTTTGGTTTACCTATTTTTATTGTCTTAGCAACTCTCTCAATACTCTTCTTTTTATCAGAACCTACCGACTGGGCTACAAATTTTGATTTAATTTCCACAATTAGTGATAGCGCTTATCGCATTGTCGTATCTCCCACTCTAGCAGCTATCCCAATATTTACTTTAGCAGGGTATATACTTGCTGAAAGTAACATTTCAAAAAGGTTATTAGGTTTCTTTAAACAATCTCTTGGTTGGCTTCCAGGATCTACTGTGTTGATTGTTGTACTTTTATGTGCATTTTTTACTGCATTAACTGGAGGTTCTGGTGTTACTATTTTAGCGCTTGGAGCTATCTTATATCCAATTTTGATTGAAGATGGATATTCTAAAGTTTTTTCTCTTGGACTTATTACAGCATCTGGATCTTTAGGACTTCTCTTCCCTCCAAGTTTACCTGCAATCATTTACTCAGTAACTGCTGGTATCAATCCAATTGATTTGTTTAAACAGGGATTTCTCCCAGCACTGTTTTTACTATTAGTTGTTGTATTGTATGGTTTTTATCATAAACCGGAGAAACAAGAAAGCATAGAATTTAATTTCAAAGAATCAATTAAGGCTTTGTATGTTGCAAAGTGGGAAATTGCAATCCCTATATTAATTGTTTTTGGTCTATTTAGTGGTTTTGCCACGCTAGTAGAGTGTGCGGCACTATTAGTTATCTATGTTTTATTTGTTGAATTGTATATATACAGAGATATTACTATACAAGATATCCCTAGAATTGTAATAGACTGTGCAACGCTTGTTGGAGGAGTATTGATTATTCTTGGTTTTGCTATGGGTTTTACAGGCTATCTTGTAGACGCTCAAGTTCCTTTGAAAATTTTGCAATTTGTCAAAGCATCGATTGATTCTCCTATAGTATTTCTATTAGCCCTAAATATTCTATTACTCATTGCTGGATGTATTATGGATATTTTTTCCGCTATTATTGTGATTGTTCCTTTGATTGCTCCTCTAGCAATCCATTTTGGAATTGATCCAATACATCTGGGTGTAATTTTTATTGCCAATCTTGAATTAGGTTATATTACGCCTCCAGTAGGTATGAATTTATTCCTAGCTTCATATCGATTCAACAAGGATATGCCAACGATTTATGCAGCTACAATGCCTTACTTTTTTATCAGGTTATTAGGAGTTTTAATTATCACATATATTCCTTTGTTCTTTTACTGATTTTTATTTATCTTTGTCTATTATGAATTATAAACACCTAATCACAACAATTATTTTACTATCACAACTTGTTATGGCCCAAGGCCAAGCAGGTTCATTATTTTTGGCCATCAATCCAGGAGCGAGAGCTAATGGTATGGGAGAGGCACAAATTGGAATAGCAAATGACGCTTATGCAACATACTACAATCCAGCTGGTCTATCTAACCTTACCAATACTCAAGCCTCATTCATGCACACTAGTTATCTTCCAAATCTAGTAGATGATATGGCCTATGACTTTATTACATTTGCTACACCATTTAGAGAGGATGGAGCAATTGGAGGTCACTTTACTTATTTGAATCTTGGAGATCAAATTAGCACTGATGTTAATGGTGCTGAATTGGGTTCATTCTCGAGCTATATGTATGCGTTGAATTTATCTTACGCCAAGAAGATTGATGAAAATTCGTCTTGGGGTGTAAATGGAAAATATTTTTATCAAGAACTTGCTGTTATCAGCAGTCTTGATGCTTCTAGCAGTAGTGTTGCTTTTGACGTTGGTTATTTCAAACATAATGCAATGGATAATCCAAACTTAACAATGGGTGCTGTACTAACAAATGTCGGACCAGGCGTTAGTTTTGGAGACGGAGAAGAAGACCCATTACCTACTAAGATTGGTTTTGGATTAGGTTATTTAACTCTTGAAGATAAAATAAACCTAGCTTTTGATTTGAACTATGAGATAAATGATCAATCAATGGTAACTAATTTTGGTATTGAATATTACCTAGTAGACGACTTTGCATTAAGAGCAGGTATGCTAAATGATCCATCTGGTGATTTAAGCTATACAACTCTTGGTTTAGGTGCTCGTTTAGATGCATTTGGATTTGATGTAAGTTATGTGATGGGCGGAGAGCTTGATCCACATTCAAATATGGTGAGATTCTCTTTAAGTGGCTCTTTCTAAGCCTGAACTGAGATATCAAGCAGTACTTAATATGAAACTCATATTCTTTTCAATCATTTTCTTCATAGCGGGTTGCGGTTGGGCAAATCCTTTCGATGATCAAATTCCTTATAAAACAAGATTTGAAGATGGGTTAGTATTTTTTGAAGACGAAAAATATGCAAAATCAGCTCAACAATTTAATATTATTGTTGAGAGAGCTTCTCATACTGATTTAGGAGATGATGCCTTATTCTTTCTCGCAGAATCTTATTTTTTAGATGAAGAACATGAATTAGCTCTAATTGAATATGAGAAACTAGTCTCAAGGATGGGATTTAGTCCT
>DASCOP010000120.1:0-5335 GCA_036012065.1 Fidelibacterota bacterium | reverse complement strand
TCTTAACATTGCGTTAAGTTATTTTGCGTAAGTCTCAGCTGTTTCTGACGAAAATTCAAAACATTCTACTTCTTCGTCGCCATTTACTTCAGCTGTATGACCTGGCAATATTTCGTAAGCATCTCCAGGACCAAATCTCTCTTCTGACCCATCATCGCCAAAGATTGTTAAATCTCCTTTAGTAACAACACCTAAATGGTGCGCTTGACAAGTTTCAGTGCCTGCAATCGGACCTACACATTCTGACCAAGTCCAGCCAGGCTGTGAAGTAAGTCTAGCAACTTTCCCTGATGGGAATTCTAGAAACTCAACTTTCATTTTATCTGGTTCGCGCAATTCATCAGGATTGCCAAAGTTCTTTTTTATTACATTTGCCATATTAATTCCTCTCTATTCATTTTCTTTATCTAATTGAGATTTTAAACTGTCAGCTTTAGCAATACTTGCTTTAAGTCCCATTTTAGCTGATTGTTCAAAATATTTTAATGCACTCACATTGTCTTCAATTGCTAAATAATAATCGCCCATTGAATCATATGGATTTGCTGACCCTGAAGATCTTCTAACTTGTTCCTGCAGCATCTTTCCTGCATTATCTAAGTCGCCTTTATCCATATAAGCATATCCCATCATATTTAACGCTGGAGTAAAATTAGGATTCATTGCATATAAAGCTTTTGCTCTATCGAGAACCACATCTGCTCCTCTATCAGAAATTGTAGCAAAAACAGTTTCAAATGCTAAAAATGAATCATCTGAATGCTCATCTGCTAATGTTTCCATTAATAAATTGAAGGTACTTGTTCCGTTCTTCATATCATTAGCCATTGCATTAATCATATCAGACTCATCTTTTGATGCATTTAAAGACATACTAACAGCAATGTCTAAATCATCAGCAATATCGCCTTGATTGCCTAGAAAAAAGCTTGTTCTAGCGCGCATTGCATATGCAAGAGCAAAATTAGGGTCTTGCTCGATAGAATATGAAAATGCTTCATATGCATTCTCCCACTCTAAATTATATAGACGCCATCTTCCTGTATTAAATCCATTTCTTGCATCTTCATTTTCTGTACTTAGGCGCATAATTTTTGCTTCATCATGCGATAATTTAGCTTCATATTTTGCTAAAGCAGTATTTCTTGGACCCCATGAAAAATTTGGATCTAATGCTGTAGCTTCCATATAATACCTTACAGCTAAATCATAATCTCCTTTTTTCAGATAGAATTCTGCAAGAGAATCAAGGGCATTTGCTTGTTTTGGATCTAATTCGATATATTTTTCAATGTATGGCAATGCCATATCATATTCTTCTGAATCAGGATCAATATTCCACATATAAGAATAAGCTAACAAGTTATATAAGTGTCCTACATTTAATCTATCAGCTGCTGCTAATAACATCTCTCTGGCTTCATCTACTTTATCTTGAGCCTGAAGACTTCTATATGCTCCCGCAGCTAGAAATCTATCATTTGGATATTTGGCATATAAATCTGCATAGCCTGCAAATCGATCTCCTTCCCCATTAATCCAATTTACTGCAGCTTCTGCAAGTATGGTTTCTGGATGTCCAGGTTTTGATAGCTCTAAAGCTGTCTCAAATAATTCTCTTTTCAATACCCTATCTTGCTCTACATGTGCTTTGTTTAAGTAGCATGTTACACAATTAGGATCTTTATCAATTCCCTTGTCAAACTCATCTCTTGATACATCAAACATTACATGATGTGCTGCATCTAGTCCTGAAGCAGCTTCACTTGAAGCATTTCCAGTTTGCCTAGGCATTTCACCGTCAGTGCTACCGCAACTGATAAATAACATAGTTGCAAATAAAACCGAAAGCATTAAAGTGTATTTCTTCATTTTATTTCCTCTTTTTTTTATTAATTATCTGGTGAATACAAACATGGATTCATCAGAAAGTTTTGAATCAAAGCTATAATTTTCATAATTAAAATCCTTGATATCATTATTATTATCAATTTTATTCTTCATAATATATTGTGTCATTAACCCTCTAGCTTTCTTGGCATTGAAAGAGATAAATCTTAATTCATTGTTTCTGTATTCTTTAAAAACGACAGATAAAATTTTTCCATCAAATTTATCTAAGTTAATAGCAGAAAAATATTCTATTGATGCACAATTAACTATTGTTGGATTACTATGTTTTCTTAAAGTATGGTTTAAATTTTGTGTTAAATCTTCCTTCCAGAATTCATATAAATTTTTTCCTCTTTTATTCTTGAAAGATACACCCATTTCTAGCCTATAAGGCTGTATAAGGTCTAACGGTTTTAAAATTCCATATAATCCTGATAAGATCCTTAGATGATCTTGAGCAAAACTAAAGTCTTTTTCTTTAAATTCTTCTGCTTTTAATCCAGAATATACTCCTCCATCAAAAGCTAATATAGCTTGCTTAGCATTTGACGGACTAAATGGTAAGGACCATCTATCAAATCTTTCCCGATTGAGCTGCGCAAGATTGTCGCTAATATGCATGAGTTCTTTTAAGTCGTCTTCTGTTAAATTCTTTGCCTCGCTTGCAAGAATCTTAGCACTTTCAATAAAGTCACATTCAGTGTGACTGTGAACAATATTTTGTTCATTAAAGTTTAGTTTTTTTGATGGTGATAATAGTGTAATCATTCTATTTCTCTCAAATTATTTTTAATAATATCCGATACAGGAACTGATTTTTGTTCTTTAAAATTAAACATAACAAATGTATGAATACTTTGAAATGAAGGAGCATCCTCTCCTTTAACAAAAATTCCTTGATGAATGTCGTAACTTTTTGAACCAACTTTTGTAATACGGTACCCTATATCTAAATCCACAGGATGATGCACTTGCTTTATATATACAACTTTCATTGCACCTAATAATCCTGCTTCTTCACTATCCAAACCAAAGGGATGTTCATTATTGCTACCATAAAGATGTTCAATAAACCCTTTATGTTTAGTCTCTAACAGACTTAAATATACTGTATGATTAATATGTCCTAGGGTGTCCATATCTCTCCATCTGGTTGATGCGGTATTGAAAAAATCATAATCTGAACGCATAAGAATCTTTTCTTTCATTAGGACAATTTCTCCTTATAAGATTGACATAACTTCCATACCTGTTCCCATTGATCTTTATCATAGGATGCTTTGGATGATTTTATTGGCCTACATTTAAAAAAGTATTTCCCTGAAACAGTACTTACTTCATCTGAAGTACTAAGATAAATACTAGAATCTGCTCCATGTTCTACAGACCTTGCAAAAAGTTTTGATCCAAATTTTACAATACGCTTGACAACAGACCCTTCGTTACCTCCTATATTTGTATCAACAAATCCTGGATGTAATGCATTAACTGTAACTTTGTCCTGGATTCCTGCTAATCTATATGTAAACATGATGTTCATTAGTTTTGATATACAATATGCTTTCCAGAATGAATATCCTTTTTCTCCATTGATATTCTCAAAATTAATGCTTGCGCCAATATGAGCATTGGATGCAACATTAACTACTCTAGAATTTTCAGATGCTGACAACATATCCATCAAATTGGTAGTAAGGACAAAGTAGTTCATTTGATTAGTTGCAAATGTTTTCTCAAGCCCTTCTGATGTAATAATCTTATTTTTGCTTGCTCCGCCAGCATTGTTCAACAAGACATTTAATTCAGAATACTTATTTTTAATATCTCTAGAAAGTTGATTAATATCAGATACAAGACTTAAATCTGCCTGGAAAAAATCAAGTTTATCATTGCCTGTTAAACTTCTAATGCGCTCAATAGCTTTTGCGCCTTTTTGAGGATTTCTACCAACTAAACCTACTCGATTTCCAAGAGCAGCTATCTTTGTAGCCGCTTCTAAACCAATTCCATCCGTTGCGCCTGTTACTATGATTGTTTTATTAGCCATAAATGATATTTTGAATGAATCAATATTAGTTATAAATTCTTGCCAATGTTACAAATTTCTTATGAAACAGGACTAAACTATTGGTTCATTCTAGGGGTTATCTCTTTCCTTGTTTTGTTAAAAATACCTGCACCTTACGGTAAATTTGCTAAAACAAATTGGGGGTCCTGGTTTTTTATCACGATTCCAAGTCAATTGGGATGGATAATTATGGAAATACTCTCACCTATTATGGTTGGATACTTCTTTTTTATTGGTCCTATTGAGAAAAGCTTGGCATCATATGTATTTTTCTTATTGTGGGCTGGTCACTACTTTCATCGAAGTATCATATACCCGTTTAGGCAAAAAAATCCAGCTAAAATGCCATTTTTAATTATGTTACTAGCATTGATGTTTAATGTCGTTAATGGATCTATTAATGGCTATCATTTAGGTTTTATAGAGACATATCCATCGGAATACATCTATGAATGGAATTTTATATTAGGAATGATTTTATTTATTTCAGGAGCTATTATCAATATCAAATCTGATAATATTTTATTGCGTCTAAGGTCTAATAAAACAGGCTATCATATTCCAAACGGATTTATGTATAAATATATATCATATCCAAATTACTTAGGAGAAATTATAGAGTGGGTAGCATTTGCTATTATGACATGGTCTTTAGCTGGATTATCTTTTGCGGTATGGACTATAGCAAATCTTGTTCCAAGAGCTATAGCCGGACATAAATGGTACAATGAAACATTTGAAGATTATCCTAAAGATAGAAAAGCAATTTTACCGTACTTCTTTTAATTAGAATTCTAAATCTTTTTTCTTTTTTCTTTTCTTGAAAAAATAATCTTGAATCAATACCAAAGCATCTCCGCCCAAAACATTACCCCTAACAACGCTAGGCGTTTTAAATGTAGGATTGCCACAAATATCTAATTTAGATCCACAGGCACCAAAGTCTTCATCATAACAACCAAAATACAAAGCATCAACACGGCTATTAATAATAGCTCCAGCACACATAGAACATGGTTCTTTTGTGACATACATCGTGCAATCACTTAATCGCCAATCTCCTAATGTGTTAGATGCTGATGTAATGGCTAACATTTCTGCATGAGCAGTAGAGTCATTTAAAGATTCGCATTGATTATAGCCTTGACCTATAATTTTATTTTTATAAACAATAATAGCGCCGATTGGCACTTCATCTTCTCTCATTCCTTTTGATGCGATACTTAAAGCGCGACGCATCCAATCTTCATGAGAAACAGCTCCTAGTTGATTTTCAATAGACATGTGTACGCCCGGAAGGATTTGAACCCACAACCTTCTGGTCCGTAGCCAGACGCTCTATCCAATTGAGCTACGGGCGCATATGTAAATAGG
>DASCOP010000119.1:0-1797 GCA_036012065.1 Fidelibacterota bacterium | reverse complement strand
CAAAATTTTAGCGCTCATATGCGGGCTAATGGAATCATGCTTATTTACTCCCATCTGATTCTCTGCATAGTATTCTGGATTTTTTACTTTACCAATATCATGATAATAAGCCCCAACCCTACAAAGCAGTGCCCTAGCTCCTACTGCGTTTGCACACGATTCAGCTAATGTTCCAACTTTAACACTATGTGTATGTGTTCCTGGAGCATCTTCCATTAATTTTTTTAATAACGGCTGATCATAGTCCAACAACTCAATTAATGATAAATCCGTAGTAATTCCAAAAGTAGGTTCAAATAAAGGAACTAATCCAAATGATAATATAGGACAAAGGAAACTTGCTAGTGCTAGATATCCTACAGTTGAATAATTATAATCTAAAAAATCAACTCCTTTAAAGAGCATTACAGAAAAGAAAACAAAGACACTACAGAAAACTAACAATAACATGGTTATAATAATTTGACGACGCTTTCTTAGTCTTCTAACACTAAAGATTGACATAGATGAGATAAAGAATTGTATAATAGCAAAATCTAAATCATTTCCAATTAATAATGATATTAAGAGTATTGTGATAGTAGAAATCATAATTGCAACAGAAGCGTCTAGCAACACTGTTAATAACATAGAGACCATTGCAATTGGAATAATATATACCGGAAGTTGATAGCTCTGCACAATCCATGCGAATAAAATTATCCCATACATTAACAAACTAATTAAAACTAAAATTTTATAATTTTTAAAATAATGATTTCGATAAATATATAAGAATGCAAATAGCGAAAATAAAAGTATGGAAACAACAAAAAAAGCTCCTAAATACTCTCGAAGCTTATCTGTTGCTTTTTCATATCCTAATCGACGACCTGACTCAAATTGGAGGGATTTTAATTTTAATAATACATTTTCCGTGATACGATTATTTGTGTCTACAATTAGCTCATTAGCTAGTACTGTTCCCTGAAATCTAGAAACCTTATCTAATCTTTCTTTCTGTCGACTAACAGTAAGTTCCTTATCAAATAAGATGTTTGGCTTGGTAAATTCATTAATGAGTTCATAGCTAAGAATTGATTTAATATCTAATTCATCTTCATAAATAACATTGACTTCTTCTTTGTTCTTTTTCCATGCAGATTCAATATCATTAAAGTTCTTTACAGGGCTAATAACTAATTCTCCACCTTGGACAATACTAATATTTAAACTTTCAATGCTTTCCAATGGTTCATCTAACAAACCTTCAGCCCAACGATTTAAACATATCTGCTTAATAGAATTCTTAAAATTTTCTAAATTAATAGGTTCTGACAACTCATTTGTTACGCCCAATAATTGGTCCCATTGATTTTTTTCTATTTGAAAAGAATACTGATTTAGAAAGGCGTCATATAGGGTGACATATGTTGTACTATCTGCAATAAAACTATTTTGAAAGCTCTCAAATTCAGGTTCATATCTATAATTATATAGTGAATCTTGAGATGCTAAATATTGATCATGAGCACTATTAATATCATTTAAATAAAGAAAGAATGTGTCAATCTGAGAAATTTGATTGTTTACAAAATCTTGATCGCGAGTAAAGCTATATGGAACAGACTTTTTTGCTTCATCTAAATCCTGTTCAAGTTTCTGTTCTGTCTTCAAGATTCCAAAATCAAAGGGAGCAATGATGGGCTCTGTAGCAATATCATCTAGCTGATACGCATACCTAATGGAAAATCCAGTTGGGAATGCTAAAGATAGCGCTATCGACAATCCAAAGAAAATCAATAAAGGAATTTGATT
>DASCOP010000118.1:0-4923 GCA_036012065.1 Fidelibacterota bacterium | reverse complement strand
GGAAAATATACATGCACCTCATATGGTAACAGTTTTAAAACCTCAGAAATATGTACTCACATTTTTCGAAGAAGACCTTGAGAATGGCTGTTGCGGAATGGCTGAACTCTGGTTTCATTCAGAAGAAGAATATAAAATATCAATGGAAAGAAGGAATACAGAATTTGGTAAATCTGACAATTGGCACGATGTAGCAAAAGCATGGCCAGACCTCGATCGATATGAATATACAGGTCGAGAAATCAAGATTATTGATAATACGTAGCATTCTATGAGTCGATATATATTATTTTTTCTTATTCCTTTTTTTATGAGTTGCACTAGACAATCATTTCAAGTGGGAGATATCTTTTTTCAAGATTTAGATTGTGGCCCAGCATGCGAAGCTATTGAAGCAGTCACTTTTGGATATCAAGGCGCACAATTATCTCACTGTGCAATCATTACGTATGTAGGCTCTTCTGAATATGACACTATCTTAACTGAAGCCATTGGTGAAGGAGTCACTGAAACAACATTGTCTGACTTTCTAAATCGAAGTGATAAGGTATTTGTAGGTCGCCTCAAAGAGGAATATCAATATATGATTCCTAATGCAATTACACATATTCAAAATAACTTAACTGGGAAACCATACGATTATATTTTTGATATCACTGATGATACTTATTATTGCTCTGAAATTATCTATGAAGGGTTAAAAGTTGCAGATGATACGCAAGAACTATTTGCATTAAATCCTATGACGTTTAATGAGCCTGGCACTAATACTCCATTTATTCATTGGGTAGACTATTATGAAGATCTAGGACACGCTATTCCTGAAGGAGAATTAGGATTAAATCCTGGAGGTGTGTCACAATCTGATGCGATTGATATTGTTTACGTTTATGAAAAGCCTACTGGAATGAAGTAAGATTATAGCTTATAAGCAGTTTCGATATATAGACATTCATCGCATTCATATTCACTAGGCATTTTATCTAGTTGAAGATATTCATGCATCTTGCTAATCATAGGTGCAATCCATTCTGTATCTAATTCAAAAGGAACTAAAGTTCTTCTAAAATACATTTCTTGTCCTAGATAAGGTTTGCTAGCATCCCCATTATAATACATTAAGTATCCAGTAGATGATACATCAAAACCATTCTGCTGCAATAACCAGCTGTATATTTCTAATTGTCTTTTATAAGAAGCTCCATTACCATATACATTTTTAGCAGAAATGATATCTGATTTTTTTGCGGTAGCTTTAAAATCAATAACCACAAGCTTATCGTTCTCATTTATCATAATATCATCTACGCCTCCATATAAAAGAAAATTATGTTCTTTATCTAAAAATTGTATCCCCTTACGTGAATTTTGCCACATCTCAATATCTTCATGCTTAAATGGTTTAATATTTAGATTATTCTCTTTAAATACTGCATGAGGCCTGTCTTCTTTTCTACAAAAATCCATCTCTTTCTTTAGCAAACTATCTACTGCGCTATTAATTGCCCATCCAGGGCTTGATGGTTCTCTTAACCCGAGTTTTATATTCTTATAAAAACATCGTGGACAGTTATAAAATAGTTCTATTTTGGTTCTACTAATCTTAAAAGGTTGATCAGAATCAACTACATAACGTTGACGTTCACCAACTATGGGGCCAGTACCTTTGATATATTTAACCATTAATTTAGTTTCCTAACATAATTTAGTTTAGTTAGTCTGTATCCAGAGGATCAAAATTTCCAGACCATGCTAAACACTGTTGATCATCTTTAGCTAGGCTAGAAATAAATTTAATATCTTTATCTGAAATAGTAAAATTATCTAATTCTAGGTTTTCTTTTAATCTATCTAATTTGACAGATTTAGGAAGGACTGGGTAGTTCATTTGTATCCCCCATTTTAAAAGTATTTGAGGTACTGTTACATTATAACGATCAGCAATATCTTGAAATGGCATTGCTCCAGTCTTCATTTCTTCTGGTTTTCCATTCCATTGAGAACCTTCTCTCCAATTTGGAATAGGAGCAAGCGAAGAATATGCAATAGGTAAAATATTGTGATTGTTCATATACCCTTCTAATTCTGGTCTTACAAGATGCCATGGATGAATCTCTATTTGATTTGCTGCAGGCATTTCAAGTCCAGCTGTTTCAATTTCTTGAATATGATGCGCATTATAGTTAGATACTCCAATATGCTTTACTTTCCCTTGCTTTTTTAGTTCAATCATTGCTTCCCACTGCTCTAATCGATTGTCTTTGGCAAAAGGATTATGAATAAGATATAAATCGATTTCGTTTATCTGAAGCAATCTAAGACTTTCGTCACAAGCATGAATTACACCTTGAAAATTTTGAAATGGCTCTTCTTGTCCAAACATCCCTGGCCACATCTTAGTCGTAATAAAAATATCATCTCTCGGAATAGATGAAGAAGTAAGTGCTTTTCCAATGCCTTCTTCATTACGATACACTTGTGCAGTATCAATATGTCTATATCCTAGATTCAAAGCATTGGTAGAAATCTGCTCTACTTCATCATTTGGTATAAGCCAGGTTCCTAAACCAATCATCGGCATGTTTATAGTGTTATTCATTCTCTATCTCCTTTAATAGTAATTATTCGTAGCGCATTGAATCGATTGGATTCAATCTTGATGCTTTAATTGCAGGATATAGTCCAAAGATAATACCCATTGATGCACAAATTTGAATACTATATAATACCCAATTAAAAGGAATAACAGGATCTTGCTCCAAAAATAGTGCAACGATGTTACCAAAAGATAAACCTAAAATGATTCCAACAATTCCACCAATAACAGAAATTAATATTGCTTCAATTAAAAATTGCAAGAAAATATCTACTCTTCTTGCTCCAAGAGCTTTACGAATTCCAATTTCCTTGATACGTTCTGTTAAAGAAACCAGCATAATATTTGCAATACCAATACCAGCTACCAATAAAGAAATTCCAGCAATTAAACCAATAAAGATAGAGATATAGCCTGTGAATTCACCAAAAGTATCCATCAATTGATCATTCGTTGCGATATAAAAATTATTATCTTCACCTGGAGGAATCTTACGAATTGCACGAAATACACCAATAGCCTCATCCGTTGCTGCATCTAAAGTTTCCATTGATTCAGATTCTAGCATAAGCATCAAATCTGTTCTTCTCCATCCTCTCTTTCCAAAATATTTCAAATAAGTAGAAATAGGGATTCCAATCATGCTATCCATACTTTGGCCTAGCATTTCACCTTTCGGTTCAGTTAGTGCAATCACTTCAAATGGAATGTTATCAATCTTAAGTGTTTGTCCTACTGGATCTGAATATGGAAATAGCTCTTCTTGAACATCTGAACCGATAATAGCAACTCGACTGAAATTGTCCATATCCGTTTTTAATAAATTTCTTCCACCTTCTACAATTTCATATTTATTAATCGAAAGCATGTCTCCATCTGAACCCCAAAAACTTGATAGACGATTTTTTAATTCATTTTTACCAACACTGACAGTTCGATCGCTAGGCTCTTCTGCTACTGCAGCTGCCATTGTTGTTGTAAGAGTTAAACTACGTTTTAATTGTTCATATTCTGACCAAGTAATCGGTGGTTTATTGCGAGATTCCCTACCATCACCACCAAAACTAATCTCAATTGGATTATCTTTTGTGATATAAAAAAGATTTGTTTTCATCTCACTGACTAATCCATTTGCTGATTTTTCAAATGTCGCTAATACAGTCATAATTGCAATAATAGAAGAAACTCCAACAGTAATACCTAGCAATGTAAGAGCTGTGCGTAGTTTAGTTTGTCCAAAATAAAATAATACTCCGCCTACTGCATCACGCAAATAATTGAGAATTCTATTCATGGCGTAACGCATCTATTGGATTTAAGTTGGCTGCGGTTCTTGCTGGAATCATACCAGCAGTTATCCCTATAAAAACACAGACTAAAAAGGTGTAAAAAATCAATAACAAATCAAACTCTACTGGGAAATAGCTGGATAGTGCTAAAGTAATGAGCTTTACTAAGAGAATACCTGCTGTACCTCCAATAATTGAAATAGCAACTGCTTCGCTTAGAAATTGAGTTAAAATATTGTTATTTGTAGCTCCCATTGCTTTTCTCAATCCAATTTCTTTGGTACGTTCACGCACAGAAACAAACATTACATTCATAATTCCTATAGCTGATACAACCAGTGAGATGCCTGTAACTAAAAATCCCATACCAGCAATCACTACTTTTAGCGAATCAAATTGCTGTTGATACGCATCTGCTGAATTGACTGAAAAATTATCATCTTCACCAGGTTTTATTTTTCTGGCTACTCGCATAATCATTCCGACTTCTTCTTTAGCTTTAAACATATCATCTGGATTTGTCTGTAATACTAATTCATCAAATCCCCATCTAGTTAAAATTCTTTCAAATGTTGACGATGGCATAATTACTAGATTATCTAATGTTCCTCCAGGAACCATCCCCATTCCTTGTTTTTTTAGCTCTCCAATAATCTCGAAGGTTACATTATTTAATCTAATTTTCTCTCCAATAGGATCTTTTCCATCAAAGAATCCATCGCGCACTGTACCTCCAACAATAACCACTCGTCTTTGGAGATCCCATTCATTTTGAGAGAAAAATCTACCATTCACCACTTTTGTTCCACTTAACATGTCTTGATAACTTGGATATACTCCATTGAGTTGTAACCATGAAGATTTATTGCCAAAAGTAGCTTTGGTCCACGTATTTTTTTTGATACTAACGTCTGTAATATATTCACTGTACTGAGTAATATATTCTAAAGAATCTTCTTGAATCTTAGGACGATTACGATATTTCCACCAATCAAAATCAAAAGACCAAGGCCAAGTACCTACATATACCTTATCATT
>DASCOP010000117.1:0-2399 GCA_036012065.1 Fidelibacterota bacterium | reverse complement strand
TTTAAATTTACCTCATGGCAGTATTGTAGCGCTTGTTAATCATAATGGGCATCTCACAATACCGGCTGGAGATTATCAAGTATTATCTAATGACACAGTACTGATTTTCTGTATTCACTCAAAGGTGAATGAAGTAAATAAGATATTTCAGTCAGAATAATGAGCTTAAGACCTACATTTAGATTTTTATCAATGCTGACAATTTTTTTGTCAATCTTTTTGCTTTTTCCTGCATTAATTGATTTTTTCGATACTGGAGGAATATATTTATTAAAGATAGCAGGAGTAAGCTTTGGAGTGTCTTTACCTATATGGTATGTTTGTAGAAAAGCTACAGCATTCTCGAATAAAGATATTTTCTTAGTAATTGTATTAAGTTGGGTTATGGCATCTCTCTTTGGTTCAATTCCTTTCTATTATTCAGGGGTTTTTGATAGTTATACCAATGCATTATTTGAAGCGGTATCTGGCGTAACAACAACGGGAGCAACAATTTTAGAAGATGTTGAGAGTTTACCAAAAAGTATCTTGTTTTGGAGAGCATTTCTTCAATGGATTGGCGGATTAGGTATTGTTGTATTTACGATTGCGCTATTACCTTTATTGGGTGTAGCTGGCGAGAAATTGTTTAATGTGGAATATCCAGGACCTTCCTCAGAAAAGATTACGCCTAGAATAAAAGAAACAGCAAGACTATTGTTGAAGTTTTATATAGGATTTACATTCTTGGAATTCACACTATTATCCTACTCAATGCCTTTCTTTGATGCCATTTGTCATGCATTAACTACCATGCCAACAGGTGGATTTTCGACATTTAATGATAGCATTAATAGCCAGTCAGTCTATGTGAAATCAGTAATTTTATTATTTATGATCATTGGTGGAACAAATTTTGCATTACACTTTAGAGCCGCCAAATCTGGACCAAAAGCATATACAAGAGATAGAGAGTTTTTGTATTATATCGGAATTGTTATTGTTGCATCCACATCAATATTATTTTCGAGTTATTTGTATAACAATGGTTCAAATACTTTAGATACTGCTTTCCAGGTAGTCGCTATCTTGACTACAACAGGATATACGGCAACAGATTATAGTGCCTGGGCTCCTTTTATTAAGCAATTTATGCTGTTTGGTTTAATGTTTTTTGGTGCTATGGGAGGATCTACTAGCGGTGGTATGAAACTTATCAGACTTGTTGCTGTTTTTAAATATGCAAGAATGGAATTAAAGCGAGCATTACATTCAAAAGCAATTATTCCTATTCGTATAGGTCAGAAGATAATTCCAGATGAAGTAATTAGAAAAACAATAGCATTCTTCTTGTTTTATATGGCATTCTTTTGGATTGCATCGTTTGCCTTTGTTTTGATGGGAATTGACTTGCAATCTTCATTAGGCGCTGCTGCTTCTGGAATGGGTAATATTGGCCCATCTTGGGGAGCATATGGTGCTATGAATAGTTACCTAGCAATGCCAGCGTTAGGAAAATATATTATGATGTTTTGTATGTTGCTGGGAAGATTAGAGATTTTTGCTGTATTAGTCTTATTTACCAAGACATTCTGGAGATCATAACATAGATTTACAGTCTAAAATTGCCGGTTTACCTGCATTACCTGGTATTTATCAATTCAAAGATAAGGCAGATAAAATTATATATATCGGCAAGGCAAAAGACCTTAAGAAGCGCGTTAAATCCTATTTTCAAAAAAAAGCGTATCGCACACCAAAAGACCAATCCTTAATTAACAGAATTGCTAACCTTGAATGGATTGTATGTGAGGATGAAGCTGATGCATTTATTACTGAAGCAACCCTTATTAAAAAATTTAAGCCAAAGTATAATGTTCGTTTAAAAGACGATAAGTCTTTTCCATATTTAAAGATTACAAATGAACAATTTCCTCAGATTGACATTACACGCACCATCAAGAATGATAAGTCGCGTTATTTTGGGCCCTATACGGATGTGAAATCAATGCGTAGGTTGTTGGATGTTTTATATAGAGCGTTTCCTATACGCAATTGCTATATCAAACTAAATGATGATACAATTATTAAAAAAGGGTTAGGGATTCAGACCATATCAGAATCAGACTATCATGAGATGATTGATGATATGATTCTGTTTCTAAAAGGTGAGACTAAGGCATTAGAGAAAAAACTAGCCAAACAGATGAAATATTTTTCATCAAAACTCATGTATGAAGATTCTGCTAGAGTTCGAGATCAGATTAAAGCTATCAAATCATTTAAGCGAGGACAAAGAAAGCTAGAAGCAGATTTCACCAATAGAGATATTATTGGGGTTCAAAGTAAAGACAATCACCATGTAGTGGTTATTTTGCGTATTAGAGAAGGAAGAATACTTAGTAGAGAAAAAATCTCTG
>DASCOP010000116.1:0-4688 GCA_036012065.1 Fidelibacterota bacterium | reverse complement strand
ATTTGGTAAAAATAAAGTACAGTTATTTTGCTTAGGCAAGAAAGCTTCCGAGTATTTTACTAAGAGAGATTATAATGTTATAGAATCTTTTTATGATTTTTGGAAAGATATGACATTTGATACAGCATCAGACATTTCTGAAACCTTTATTAAGGCTTTTATGGATTTGGAAGTAGATGAAGTGTATGTGATTTATAATCGATTTAAAACTTTAGCATCACAAGATCTTATGATAGAGAAGGTATTGCCAATTGACTTTACTGACGATTACAATGTCAAAAATTATAATTATGATTACGAACCAAATCAGGAAAGCATTGTAAATACATTATTACCAAAACATTTAAAGGTGCAAATGTGGCAACAAATGTTGGAATCCTATAGTAGTGAAGAGGCTGCTAGAATGATTGCAATGGATAATGCGACAGAAAATGCAAAAGAAATAATTAAAGAATTAAAACTAGAATTTAACAAAGCGCGTCAAGCTGCGATTACTACAGAAATGTTAGAGATTGTTGGTGGAGCAGAGGCGCTAGTCGATTAAGGGGACATAAAATGAATAATGAAGGTAAGATATTACAAATAACTGGTGCGGTGGTTGATGTAAAATTTAATGAAGGGCATTTGCCGAAAATTATGAATGCTTTAAACATCAAAAGAGAAGATGGATCAGACTTAGTATTAGAAACTGCACAGCATTTAGGTGAAGGTGTTGTTAGAACAATTGCCATGGATTCTACAGATGGTCTTGTAAGAGGTGAAAAAGTTTCAGATTTAGGTGAACCAATTTCTGTTCCTGTTGGAGAGGAAACATTAGGTAGAATGTTTGATGTGCTTGGAAATCCAATTGATCAAAAAGGTGAAGTAAATAATAGCAAAACATCTCCAATTCATCGATCTGCACCTGCACAAGAAGATTTAACAACAACATCCGAAATGTTTGAAACAGGAATTAAAGTTGTTGATTTGATGGAGCCTTATACCAGGGGCGGAAAGACAGGCTTGTTTGGTGGAGCTGGAGTTGGAAAAACAGTTCTAATTCAAGAGCTTATTAGAAATATTGCCACCGAACATGGTGGATTCTCTGTTTTTGCTGGAGTAGGTGAAAGAACTCGAGAAGGAAATGATTTATATGCTGAAATGACAGAGTCAGGCGTGATTGATAAAACAGCACTTGTCTTTGGGCAAATGAATGAACCTCCTGGTGCACGATTAAGAGTCGGTTTAAGTGCATTGACAATGGCCGAATACTTCCGTGACGATGAAGGAAAAGATGTTTTATTGTTTGTTGATAATATATTCAGATTCACTCAGGCTGGTTCAGAAGTATCAGCATTATTGGGAAGAATGCCTTCAGCGGTAGGATACCAACCTACCTTATCAACAGAGATGGGTGATTTACAGGAAAGAATTACATCTACTAAAAAAGGATCTATTACATCTGTACAAGCAATTTATGTACCAGCAGATGACTTAACTGACCCAGCTCCTGCAACAGCATTTGCACATTTAGATGCAACTTCAGTTTTAGAAAGAAAGATTGCTGAGCTAGGTATTTATCCTGCGATTGATCCTCTTACTTCAACATCTAGAATCTTAGATCCAAGAGTAGTTGGAGATAGACACTATAATGTTGCACGATCTGTACAAACAACATTGCAGCAATATAAAGATCTACAAGACATTATTGCTATTCTTGGAATGGATGAATTGTCTGATGAAGATAAGATGATTGTATCTAGAGCAAGAAAAATGCAGAAATTTATGTCTCAACCTTTCTTTGTAGCAGAGCAATTTACAGGCCTAGAAGGTCGTTATGTAAAGCTTGAAGATTCGATTGCAGGATTTGAAGCAATACTGAATGGAGAAGTAGATGATCTTCCTGAGAATGCTTTTTCATATGTGGGATCAATTGATGAAGCAATAGAAAAGGCTAAGAAGTGAGCAAAGTATTTAGCCTAGATATTGTCACTCCTACCCATTCATTTAATTTTGATAATGTGACCTATGTCAACTGTCCTGGCACGGAAGGTTATTTTGGAATTATGAAAAATCATACTAACTCTATTATTAATCTCAAGGAAGGAGTAATATCAGTAACAATAGAGAAAAAAGAGATAAAATTCTCATGCTCTGCCGGTGTTGCTGATATCAATTCTGACTCTACAGATGATATTCCAGATAAGGTATTATTGCTTGTCGAAAATGCACAAGAATTAGAAAAATAATTATTACATTGATACTATATGAATTCTAGAACGCATAATTGTGGCGAATTAACCAAGAAGAATCTTAATAAAACTGTTCGATTGTTTGGATGGGTCAATTCAACACGCACTCACGGTAAAATTATTTTTATTGATATTAGAGATCGATTTGGAAAAACACAGATTGTTTTAAATGAAAATTCTCTTGTAGAAAAAGGAAAAACACTATCTAATGAAGATGTTATATCAGTTTATGGAACCGTTATAGCTAGATCAGAAGATTTAATAAATGATACTTTGACAACAGGAGAAATTGAGGTTGTAGCAGAAGAACTAGATATTTTAAATATATCTTCTCCACTTCCAATGTCTGTTCATGATAGGGATGCTTCTACTGAAGAGCATCGCTTAAAATATCGTTATCTCGAATTAAGAAATGCTGAATTACAAAATAATTTAATTCTTAGACATAAAACAACCCAAGCAGTAAGAAATTTTTTAACTAATCAAGATTTTATTGAGATTGAAACTCCAGTATTAACGAAGTCAACACCTGAAGGCGCAAGAGACTATCTAGTGCCGAGTAGAGTACATAATGGAAAGTTTTATGCCTTACCTCAGTCTCCTCAAATGTATAAGCAGTTATTTATGATTTCTGGATTAGATAGATATTTTCAAATTGTGAAATGTTTTAGAGATGAAGATCTAAGGTCAGATAGACAGCCTGAATTTACTCAAATTGATTTAGAAATGAGTTTTGTAAATGAAAAGCATGTCAGAGATATCGTTGAACAATTGGTTGCAACTGTCTTTAAGGAAGTTAATAATGTTAAAATGGATACACCATTTCCTACCCTATCTTATGAAGAGACTATAAAAAGATTTGGTACCGATAAGCCTGATCTCAGATATGAGATAGAATTACAAGATTTTAAAATTTTTTCTGACCAGTCTGACTTTAAAGCATTCAAAGATTCTGAGTCTGTACATATGATTAATGTTCAGAATTCAGAATTTTTCTCTAGAAAGATTATTTCTGAATTAGATGATTATGCTCAATCGATTGGCGCTAAAGGATTGGCATGGATGAAGTATAATGATAGTACATTTGAAGGTGGAATATCAAAGTTCTTTAATACAGATCTTCAATCTAGTATTTCATCAGACTGTAATATAGGTGATAATTCTATATGTTTCATGGTAGCAGATAGCGTTGACGTATCTTTAAAAGTATTAGGGAAGATAAGAGTAAAAGTGGCAGAGATGTTAAATTTATGTGATGATTCAATATTCAAACCTGTTTGGATTATAGATTTTCCATTATTTAGTTGGGATAAAGATAATGAGCGCTTTGATTCAGTTCACCATCCTTTTGTTGCGCCAAAAGACAAAGACCTTAAAATTGCAATTTCAGATCCTGAAAAAGCCATATCAAAAGGCTATGACATTGTAATTAATGGTTATGAGATAGCAGGTGGGTCTATTAGGATTCACGACCAGAAACTACAACAGAAAATTTTTGAAACTATGAATCTTACAAAGGAAGATATCGAAAATAAGTTCGGTTTTTTTATTGATGCTCTAAAATTTGGAACTCCTCCACATGGTGGTATTGCATTTGGGCTAGACAGACTGGTTATGTTATTAGCCGGCGTTGACAATATAAGGGATGTTATTGCATTTCCAAAAACTACCTCAGCATCTGCTCTTATGGAAGATTCTCCTAATACTGTATCAGATGAACAATTGGATGATTTAGGTATAGGCATTAAAGAGAATGAAAAAAACGTTTGAAATAAAAGGAGTTGATCTCACGGAGCTGTATGGTATCGGAGATCAAAATATCCTTTTTCTTGAAAAATCTCTCCCATTGAATATTAATATTCGTGGAAATAATATATTTTGCCAAGGGTTAAAAAAAGATTTAGACCATTTCTCTGTTATATTAGGACACATGGTTAATTCTATTAAGAAAGGAAATAATCTTACTACAAAGGATATCAATCAATTATTAGCAATGAATATTCAGAAGACTTTGGACAGTAAAAAGTCTATAAATGATATTATTTTTTATGGAAAAAAAGGACCGATACATGCTAAAACTGATGGGCAGAAAAAATTATTAAATTCTTTATGTAAAAATGATATTGTAATCTCTGTAGGACCTGCTGGAACTGGAAAAACATTCTTAGCGGTAGCTTATGCACTATCTTTATTAGAAAAGCATGAGATTGAGAAGATTATTTTTTGTAGACCTGCAGTCGAAGCGGGAGAAAGCTTAGGTTTTCTTCCAGGAGATTTAAAAGATAAAATTGATCCATATTTAGCGCCTCTATATGATGCGCTACATGAATTGTTACCAAAGAGTAAAATTCAAATGTTTCTTAGCAGGGGTATCATAGAGATTATTCCATTAGCTTATATGAGAGGAAGAACCATTAATAGATCAGCAATGATTTTAGATGAAGCACAGAATGCTTC
>DASCOP010000115.1:0-8633 GCA_036012065.1 Fidelibacterota bacterium | reverse complement strand
TATATAAATTATTGGGATTTTAAAAAATTCAATAATTCTTCAAAATTAGAAAAAATCAACTCTTCATTTGATTTAATATTCTTGATAGACATCTTATCATCAATAATGACTATAAATGATGCATTTTTCTTTCCAGCATCTTTGATTTGATTTTTTATATTCTTTTTATTTGTGTCAAAAAAGACTTTATAGTCATTTTCGATCAAATTATTTATCAAAGAAAAACACTTGGTACTATTTTCTGAATCATTAGAGCTTAAATAGATGTCAATATTTTTATTTTCAGCTTGATGTTTTGATTCCATAATCATGCGTTCCATGCCAGCTGCAAATCCAATTGCTGGAGTTGATGGCCCACCCATTTGCTCCACTAAGAAGTCATATCTTCCTCCTCCACATAGTGCGTTTTGTGATTGGTTGCTTTGTGTTGTTATTTCAAATGTAGTGCCATTGTAGTAATCTAACCCACGAACTAAATGTGGACTTTCTTCATACTTCACATTCAATGTATCTAGATTAGATAGAAGAATACCAAAATTTTCTTTTTCTTTATCTGTCAATAATTCTTTAATAATCGGTGCATTATTAATAATAGATTGATCCTTTTCTTCTTTGCTGTCAAGTATACGAAGCGGATTATTATCAAGCCTTTTTTGAGACAGATTAGATAATGCACTTAGATTTTGTGAAAAATATTTTTTTAATATTTCTTCATATTTTTTTCGCGTATCTGGTGAACCAATATTATTAATATGTAAAATAGTTTCATTAATACTTAATGCACTTAAAGATGTGTTAGCGAGAAGAATAACTTCTATATCTTGTTCTATATTAGAAGAGCCAAATGCCTCTATTCCAAATTGGTGGAATTGACGTTGCCTACCTTTTTGTGGTTTTTCTCGTCTAAAAAGAGAGTCAATATAGTATAATCGACATAAAGGATTGCTCCTAAAAAATCCACCTTCAATATAAGCGCGCACTACAGGCGCAGTCATTTCAGGTTTCAATGCTATGTGTTGACTAGAAAGATCTTCCCACCCAAACATTTCTTTTGAAACGTCTGTTTCATATCCAACATTTTGTTGGAATAGATGAATTGATTCAAACGCAGGAGTGCGTATCTCTTCATAGCTAAATTGTTGACTGATATTATGAAGGATGTCTTCAACCTCTCTCCATAGCCGTGTATCTGGAGGAAGAATATCAAATGTACCTTTAATTTTTTGATATTTAGATTTCACAAAACAACATTAATAATTTTTTTAAGCAATAACACCTAAAAACTTGACCTAGTGTTATATAGCCCTGTTTTCTGTTCTACTTTCAAGTCTTTTAGTATATCAGATTTTAAATTTAATCTAAAGTAAAGACCTTTTGCATACCCTGTAGGGGTCCAATCTACAAATAGCTCCCAACAATCTATTTCTCGATATAAAGTAATATTATGTCGAACAATATTTTTATCGCTAATGCTAAAACGTGCATTATAATTTAATTTCCAATTTTGAGTGACATTCATGCTAGTGTTAGTATTTACCCAAAAGTTCTCAATAGTATTGGAAGGATTAATCTTATTGACAGTATAGCTCAGACCTATTCTGCTTTGCCACTCATTATTTGAAAAATCTTTTAAGAATTCCTTTGTTTCTTCTGAAAAATCTTTTTCAGGTGTTTTTGAGGGGCTATTTTTTTTATTCCCTAATTTAAAATTGGTGGCTAATCGAATACCGGTTAATCTAGGGAAGCTATCTAAATCATTGATTCTCGTCTGCGTTAAATCATCAAACTTGTATGGATCGTGCGTTAAGTTGGCATCTATAGAAACACCATTTTTTAAATTACTCCTAATTGATGAACTAATATTAGATAGTTTAAATTGATCTGCATTAAAATTATAGCCTGTGGATATACCCCATGAAAGAATATTAATTTTTTCTTCTTTTTCTCCATCTTTAATCTTAGCCTGAAAAACATTACCTAGAGATAAGCTTAATTTTTTAGTGCTTCTAGTAGGTGTAGATCCAATAATAGAACTGTTAAAATAATCATAGTATTCATCGTTGAATGATTGGAAATAATTATCATTATTTAAATAATCTGGTGAAAAGCTAAATCGCATGCTCGGAGTTATCACATGTCTTATAGATTGAATTTTATTAAATCGGATTGGCAAGACTCCATAAATCTTCGTAGATAATGACAACCCTACATTACCTGTTGTTCTATTTTTTATTGCATCTTCATATCTAAAACTTACAGCATTTGTTTCATCGTATTCTGCTATCCTATATCGATTGACAAAATCTGAATTCAGTTTAATGCTCGGATTAATAGCTAGATATTTAAAAGCAGTAAAAGGAGCGTTAACAGAAAAAGCATTTTTAAGCATTGCATCCAGCTTGTTTGAACTTTTAGGATTTCCATTATCATTTTGGTTCCATTCATAAGAAACATTTCCATCTCCATCTGTGATTTCGTTTGCCTCATAAAAGTTTTTAGAATTATTTACTATACGTGAACTATAATCCCATTGAATATTTCCTGCCCATGAATCTTGAGAAAGATTTTTAAATAGTTTTCTTCTAGCTACTCTAAAGTTTATAGAAGGTAAGGTGCTAGTATCTTCTGTAATGGTGGAAGAAAGGCTGGAGGGAGCTTGATAAAAAGATGATGTAACATCTACTTTACTTTTAGACATTAAATCTTGTTTATTGGATGCATTTATACTAATTGAGACATTAGGTTCTTTCCATCTTTTAGTATATGTAATATTTGAGATCGCCTGCTGATTAAGTCTTTTAATGGGATCAATACTTGTTTCCCTATTGTATTCTCCATTACTGTAATAACTAGCTGAGCCTCTAAATGTTTGATTATTTCTCAAGATTTGATTATGATTCCAATTCAAAGAATAATCAGTTCGGTTATTTTTACTAATCTGTGCAATATCAGTTTCACCTGCTCCTAGCTGTTTTCTAATCTCAAAATTAAACATCCCATTAAATCGGTATCGATCTCGATATTGGTTTTTTGATTTTAAGATTAATCCTTGTCTATCTGCAAATATAAGTGAGTTTTCAGAACCTATATAATCATTGAGAGCAAAATAGTATCCTAGACCATCTAGATAATTTCCACGATTATCTGATGAACCAAAAGAAGGCATAATCCAGCCAGATCTTCGTTCGCTAGAGGAATGTGGAAAAATAGCCACTGGAATACCGATAATTGGTACACCGCCAATAAAAATACTTAAGGGTTTTGCAATAACTTTATCACCATAAATAATTTTAACCCGCTTACTGCCAAGATAAAATTTAGATGGATCACAGGAAGTAAATATACAGTCATCAATATAAAAAGTACTATCAGTAACACTAGTAATTTGACTACCCATATATACATTTTCCTGTACGCGACTTTCTCCCATTAATATTTTCCCTTTTCTGGATTTAATATTATAAACCATAGTATCGCCAGTCATTGGTTCACGATTATTTTCTACTAGGATAGGTCTATTTATTTCTTCATCATCAAATGGATTATTACTAAACGCTTCTAGAATGTTTGTTCCCCAATCAACATTAATATGCGCAGCAGAAAGATCCATGTTATCATGAAGAATCTTCACACCACCATACATTTCAGAAATTTTTGTATCCACTTCAAATTCTACTCTATCTGCAGTATAGTCGATATCTTCTTGAACATTCTCATTAGATTCATTTGGAGTGTATCTACCAATAGTACCACCTTCAGCTATTAATTTTTGAGCAGATTCATTTTTAATGCTTAAGATAATTCTATCTCCAGATACTTCATTAATACCATCATAAAGTGAATCACCATATAGATGGATTAAGGTAGAAGCCATTCCTAGCATTTCTATATTTTCAATTTCATCATTACTCAGGTTTGCAAAGATAGTTTCACCTTTTAAAACATCTTCATTTTCTACTAATTGACGTTTATCACCTATTTTTTCATAACCAGAGTTCTGTGAAAGAATCATTCCGTTTGAAATAACTTTTAATGACTCTAAAGACTTCTCTTTAAAGTCCAGTAGTATCTTATCACCATATACCCTATTGTTCTGCTCATCATTAATCTCGCAATTTTCTAATAAAGTCATTTGATTAGATATTTGATCTAGAGTGGCTTTCTTTGCAGTCATAAATCGAGAACCATTTTGTATTTTAATATTACCATACATTGAAAAAAATTCAGTGTCGTTATTGTACGAAAGCGAATCACAGTAAATCATTTGATTTTCATCTTCAATAGAAACATTCCCGTATAGATTAATTATTGGAGTTTGATTTGATTGGGTTGCAAAATCACCTTTTAAAATAGTATCTGTTTTTTGAAAGATAATATTTCCATTTAGCTTTGTAATAGTTTCCGATTCAATAACAGAGGAAGTAAGGGTGTCAGCTTGTTTAAGTAAAAGCTTGTCTTGGCTAAGGAGGAAAGAAAATAGAAACAATAAAACAAATCCTTTTTTAACCATACAATCTTTAACGAATCTTATTGATTTTTGTTTCATCTTTGTAAAGTAGAAATCTAATGTATAAATTGCTACAATGTTAGAGAATCTGTTAAATAGCATTTCTAGTAATCCAGCATACTTAGCTGTAACCATTGTTTTAATGGCAATGATTACATTTAGTGTAATTAAACGTTTATTTAAACTAGTGACACTAGGAATAACTTTATTTATTCTTTATTGTGCATATCTTCTTTTTACTGATCAGCCTTTACCAGACTTAGATAATATTAAAACTCAATCACAAGAAATTGAAAAGTCTGTTAATGCTATGATTCAAGATGGCGTACTAGAGCCTTTGCAAGAAAAAACAGATGAAATAAAAGACAATTTAAATAGCTTAAAATAAAGGAATTAATATGTTTCAAGATGGTTTATTAAAAGATAAAACAATTATTATCACCGGCGGTGGTACTGGTTTAGGAAAAAGCATGTCAAGGCGCTTTGGAGAGCTTGGTGCAAATATTGTTATTAGTGGACGAAGAGCAGAAGTCTTAGAAGAAACTGCACAGGAATTTTCTGATCTAGGAATCAATGTACTAACTTGCCCAGGCGATGTTAGAAAATTGGAAGACGTAGAACTAATGACGAAGCAAACAATTGATAAGTTTGGTAGAATTGATAATTTATTAAATAATGCAGCGGGGAATTTTATTTCTCCAACAGAGATGTTAAGTCCGAATGCATTTAAGGCGGTTATTGATATTGTATTAATGGGAACATGGAATTGTATTAGCACGATTGGTAAAGAAATGATTAAAAATAAAAAAGGAAATGTTTTAAGTATTGTTACGACATACGCATGGACAGGTTCACCTTTTGTTGTTCCGTCTGCTGCTGGAAAAGCAGGCGTACTAGCAATGACTAGATCATTAGCAGTAGAATGGGGTAAACATAATATTCGATTTAATGCAATTGCCCCGGGCCCATTTCCAACAGAAGGAGCATGGTCGCGTTTAATGCCACCAGGATTTGATGATTATGAAGAGGGAATGAAGAATAAAATTCCAATGAAACGATTTGGCGAGCGTCATGAGCTAGAAAATCTTGCATCATACTTAATGAGCGATGGTTCAGCCTATATTAATGGCGAAGTAGTCACCATTGATGGGGGTGAATGGATTGCAGGTGCATCAGAATTTGGTGAGCTTACTAAATTACCAGACTCTATGTGGAAAGCAATGGCAGAAAGAAGAAAGAAAAAATAAATGTTTAGCTTAAAAAATAAGACAGCTATTGTTTCTGGCGGATCGAAAGGTATAGGAAAAGCTATTGCATTTAAATATGCTGAAGCAGGTGCAAATGTGGTTATTTGTAGTCGGAAAAATGATAATCTAGATAGTGCTGTTTCTGAAGCTAAATCATCTGGGCTAGACATAGTCGGAATTGAATGTAATACTGGAGATATCAAATCTATTCAACATGTCGTTGATTACACTATTGAAAAATTTAGGAAAATAGATATTTTAGTGAATAATGCAGCTACTAATCCTTATTATGGGCCAATTTTAAATTCTGAAGATAGTCACTGGGAGAAAATTTGGGATATCAACGTGAAAGGATATTTTAATTTCATTAAAGCGTGTAGTTCATCTATGGAGCAACATCAATATGGTAAGATTATTAATGTTTCCTCTGTAGCAGCAAAAACTCCACTAGATGGTTTAGGAGTTTACAATATTAGCAAAGCCGCAGTAGTAATGTTAACCAAAGTATTAGCAAAAGAAATGGCATCATCTAATATCCAAGTTAATACTTTAGCTCCAGGATTAATTAAAACTGACTTTAGTAAAGCGTTATGGGAAAATGAGTCAGTTTATAATCAAATTATCAAGTCTATTCCACAAGGAAGAATGGGAGAGCCAGAAGATATATCTGGTATGGCCTTATATTTAGCTTCCGATGCCTCAGATTTTATTACTGGATCGATGTTTGCAGTAGATGGCGGATTGACTACCTAATCAGTTAGCCAACTATAGAAACGATCAATATGTTCAAAAGTATAAGCACCAGTTGCTTTTAACCTCTCTACATCATTGTGTCCATTATAGACTAAAGCACAATCAATGCCCAATGATTGGGAAACACTGAAGTCTAATATGCTATCACCAACAATAATAGTTTCAGATGGGGGAATATCTACAGCCATCATTAGTTCACTGCCTTCATATTCTTTTCCATAGCCTGAAGGCGTGCTACTTACTCCTACAATATTGTCTAAGTAGTTTTGCAGATCAAAAAATCCTACTTGCTCTGTAAGTCTTTGTTGCATAGTAGCAGACAGAATACTTTGAAAGGAGTTTGTTTTGCTAATTTTAATGATGGTTTCCTTAGCAAATGGCTGAAGAGCTAATTTTCTAAATTGTTGCTCAAATCCATCATGAAATTCTTTATTAGTTTTTTCAAATGATTCATTTCCAAAATTAAATCCAACTGATTCATAAAATGTTTTAATAGGAAAAAGAAACTTTTCCCTATATTGTTGGATACTTACTTTAGGAATATTGCGCTTACTAAGGGATTGATTAAGAAGGGCTACGCAAAGCGATGTATCATTTAACAAAGTCCCATTCCAATCCCATATTATATGCTTATATTTCATGGATTTGAAAATAGACAAAAAAATTACATTAATAAAGAAAAGACTCAATCAAAGTTTGCCTGGGTGGGATAGTCAGAAGAAAATGGCAGTAATGCCTATTAATCCTGTAACACGACTTGCTTTTATTCCTCCAGCAGATGCAAGGCTAGCAGCAGTGGCCATTATATTATTCCAAGAAGATAATAAGCTAAAATTTTTCTTAACCAGGAGAACATCTAATGTTGATCACCACAAAGGACAGATTTCTCTTCCTGGTGGTGCAAAGGATGAAGGTGAATCATTTGAGGAAGCTTCTTTGCGTGAGAGCGAAGAAGAAATTGGGGTTAATGTTGATTTAGATTTACTTGGGGGATTAACACCACTCTATGCACCTGTTTCTAGATTTCTGATTCATTCATATATCTGGTATGCTAAAGAAAGACCAAATACCATAATTAATGAAGATGAAGTTGAGTCAATGCATGATGTTGATTTAGATGAATTACAAGATAAGAATGTTTTATCCACTAAATCCGTGAAAGTAAAAGGGTTAAACATCAAAGTACCGAGCTTTAAATTTTACAGTTGCACCTCTTGGGGTGCAACTGCTATGATTTTATCAGAATTAAAAGATATTTTAGCTGAAATCTAAATCAGTATCACAATTTGAGCATGAACTACTTGCTTGAGCATCAACTTCTTCAAAGCATGTAGGACACTTTTTATTCATTGGCGATCTCTCATCTTTGACAACAGCCGGAGATCCTTGGGATGCTCTGGTCCATAAGAATGAGACAATTGCTAATGTGAAAAGATAGGCTATAACTTCTCGATAACTTGGATTACCATTATAGCCAAAAAATCCTTTAAAAATTTGTCCTAATGCACCTTTATCACTAAATAACGGTCGAGGATCCCCTTCATTATCTATATTAAATGATAGAACTGGACCTTTATCATTAATATTCCAAATTTCATTATTTTTCATTACTGCTTTAGCTTCTTTTAATTCAGTTTTGGCTGTTTCCAGTCTTTCTAGTTGCAATAGAGTTGGTTCTGAAGAAGAATACTCATTTTCTAGATTTTGTATTTTACTCATAGCACGATATTTGGGCACTTCATCAAACTCATGTACCCCATAAGCAACTAAACCAGAACACACAAAAATAAGAAGTATTGATGTATAATTGAAAAACTGCTTAAGCGGAACTTTTTGTCCCTGAACAAATATCTGATATCCAAGGAATAGAGAAACAATTGAACCAAATAATGCACCAAACATTGAAAGGCCTCCTGTTGAAAATATGATTGCATATAAAAATAGCACAACTTCAACACCTTCTCTAAAAATAGCAAAGAAAGTAAGCGCAAATAACCCTAATGCAACATTTTTGTCTCTTTTGATTATTGAGGAAGCTTCTTTTTCTAAGCTTTCAGCAACATTTTTATTGCGGGCCATCCATACAATCATTGTTGAAAGGAGTACTGCTGCAATAATCATCGTAA
>DASCOP010000114.1:0-3174 GCA_036012065.1 Fidelibacterota bacterium | reverse complement strand
TGATAAGAGGTGCAGAAAATTATTCTGCACTTTTTATCTGAAGATTATCTTCCCAAACCATCTTGCAAGCCAAAGTTGAAATCGCATAGATCGTGGCATATCATAGCATGTGATTAATCGAGTATCTCTCAACCCTGCTTCACGATGATATATAGCTTGTGTGTACCAATCAAAGTCAATCATTTCGACAAATTTTTCTAAATTAGGATACATCACAATTCCAACATCATCCCATTGATCTATATCTGGACCAACCATTGTTAATCGTACCTTTGAATACCATAAAAACCTTCCACCAACTTTAGTAACTGCCTTAATAGCCACTTCTGCATATTTTTTATAAGCTTCTTCTCCTGATATAGTATTTAAACTCTCATCTTCATATTTTGCAGTTTTACGATATGATAGAAGATTAATCTGTATGATAGGTTTGCCATCATTATGATTTTTTTTAGCCTCTTCAATAGCTTCTTTGCTTGGAAAAAGGAATGAATTATTTGGACTTATTTCGAGCATTTTTTACCGCCTTATTATTATGTTTGTTTAATTTGTTCGAATCTTTTATTATTTATCATTATAAAACTTAAAACTTTTCTTAAATTGTCCAAAGTAAAGGATTCAATTGAGTAAAAATTACCAAATTTTAGCACTAAAATGGAGACCGAAATATTTTAAGGATGTTGTTGGTCAAGACCATATTACCGATACATTACAAAAAGCATTTGAAAAAAATCGTATTGCGCAAGCTTTCTTATTTGCTGGTCCTAGAGGAGTTGGTAAAACAACAACTGCTCGACTGTTAGCAATGTCTTTAAATGGTTCAGATACTCCTTCTATAGATTATGACACCGATTCGGATACAGTAAAAGAGATTATTGAAGGTAGATCAATGGATGTTATAGAGATTGATGGTGCATCAAATAGAGGTATTGATGAAATACGTGAACTAAGAGAAAATATTAAGTTTATGCCCTTATCGGGGAAGTTTAAGGTAATTATTATTGATGAGGTTCATATGTTAACAGTGCAAGCATTCAATGCATTACTTAAAACCCTTGAAGAACCACCGGCGCATGTAAAATTCATTATGGCTACCACTGATATTCACAAGGTTCCACAAACGATCATATCTCGATGTCAACGTTTTGATTTTTTACCAATGACAAACCAAGTTATTAGAGAAAGATTGCAGTATATCCTAAAAGAAGAATCAGTAAAGATTGATGATGAATCATTGAATTTGATTGCTATTAAATCAGAAGGTAGCATGAGAGATGCATTAGGTTTCTTAGATCAGGTGTTAGTATTTAGCGATAAAAAGATTACATCAGATGTCGTAATTGATTTGCTTGGCATTGTTCCTACGGAAATTTATTTTGATATTACAGATGCTCTTCATGCTAAGGATGGAGATAGTCTGATAAAAACCATTCAACAAATTAGAGATAAAGGTTACATTATTGAAGATCTTCTCAAAGGATTAATAAGTCATTTTCGCAATCTCTCATTACTTCATTATACCAATGGATTAGGATTGGCTGGTATTGCACCTGAGATAGCTAAGAAATATGAAAAATCTAATTATGAATGGACGCTAAAAGACATAGTAAGATTATCAACCAACCTATCAGAGCTTTATGCATCAATTAAGCAATTTTCAGATCAATACCTAATTTTTGAAATGACATTAATTAAATTGCTTCAGTTTGATAAAAGTGTGGATATTGAAAGTTTCTTAAACTCAGATATTCCTGAAAGTGTTACCGCGTCAGAGCCAATTAAGAAAGCTGTTCCTAAGGTGAAATCGAAGCCTAAGGCTACAACCGATAAGAAAGAACCTAAAAAAGAAGTTAAAACAAAAGAAAGTCCATCTGAAGTTTCGTTAGAGGATATCAGAAACTCTTGGGATAAGATTTTAGACAAAGTTTCTAAAGAAAGAGGCTCTATTGGAGTTTTACTAGAAACATGTATTGTAGAAGATTTAAAAGATAATACTTTGGAACTGTTATCTTATGATAGTAACGAGTTTAGTCAAAAACTATTAAAAGACCCTTTTATTGCATCTACAATCAATGAAATGTTAGGCTCATCTCTAACAGTAAAAGTTATTGTTGATACAGAGGTAGAAAAAATTGAAGAAGATACAAAAGAAAAAGTTGATCAAGATGATATTGTCAAATTATTTGACGGAAAGGATTTTGCATAATGTTTGGAAATATGAAAGAGATGATGAAGCAAGCGCAGAATATGAAGTCTGAGATGACTAAGATTAAAAAAGAATTAGAGAAGGTTGAAGTTGAAGGATCTGCTTCAAATGGCTCATGCACTGTTACTATGACTGCAGATATGAAAACCACAAAAGTTTCCATTGATGAAATATTGCTTAGTAGTGATGCTTATATTATTGAAAATGCAATCAAAGTTGCGGTCAATAATGCTCTAGAAAAAGCAAAAGACACATCTGCAAAAAGACTTAAATCTGTTACAGGTGGTCTAATGGATAATATTCCAGGATTTTAGTGAGCAAAGTAACTCTATATATTGAGCAACTAGTAGAATCGCTGACGAAGTTTCCTGGAATAGGCAGAAAAGGAGCAGAACGTATTGCATATTTTATTGTTCGTTCTAATAAATCTATCGCACAGAATTTGACAGCTTCTCTAGATAATATAAGCGATAAACTCTCTAATTGTGATAATTGTGGAATGATTTTTTTAAAAGAAGATGGTGAATGTAGTTGTAATTCAAATCGTGATGCAACATGTATATGCGTTGTTGAAAACGTTGAAGATGCTGTAAAGATTGAGAATACACATAGCTATGATGGGTTGTACCATGTTCTTGGAGGTGCAATTTCACCATTGGATGGTATAGGGCCATCAGAATTATCATTTGATAAGCTTTTAAAACGTATTGATAGCAAAGTAGAGGAAATAATTATTGCTACCAACCCAAGTACATCAGGAAATGCAACAGCAATGTATCTAGAAAAAATATTAAAAGATAAAAAGGTAACTATTTCTAGGTTGGCTGTAGGTTTACCTGTTGGTAGTAATTTAGAATACATAGACGATAAGACTGTAACCACTGCTATCGAAGGAAGGGTAAAGCTGAATTGAAAAATTTTGTAAACTTTTTAACGTATTCTCGAATTATTCTTACTCCATTCATCGT
>DASCOP010000113.1:0-2631 GCA_036012065.1 Fidelibacterota bacterium | reverse complement strand
ATCATAGTCTACTGATAATGGAGCAGTATTCGCTAAACTAACAATGATAGATTTTGGAGTATCAGAAGGATTTGCAACCTTATTAAATGGTCTCTGTGTGATAAAAGGCCACATATTTTTTTCTAATAAAAAATTAATGACATCATTTCTATTAGATAATAGGTTTCCATTTTTAACAACATTTTCACTTTTAGCGCTATCATCAACACTGAAGATAATTTCTTTTATCGATCTTCTTTCGCCATAAATAATTTTTGAGATTTTACCGGATGCAATAGCTGGCCATTTGACTTCAGGAGAAAGCTTATCAAAAAATATTGGATCTCCTAATCTTATATAGTCATCTTCTTTGACTAAAAGCTTGGGCTTAATATATCTAAAACTTTCAGGAGATAGTGAAACTGTAGTATTTTTTTGAGTTGCTAAGAGCTCTCTAGATGCAACTCCAGCAATATTAATGTCGTGGCCTTTTTTAACTTTTATTTTCAACATAAGTTTAGGTGCTTAATTTCACCTCTATTATAGACATGAGAAAGTAATAAAAAAGATGCTTCAGTTCTATATAATATTTAGAGAAAGAGAAAAAATATTATTTTTTAGCTTTCCAGTCTAAATAATTGCCATCATATGATACTTTTTTCTGCCAATCCTTAACATTAGAGTTAATTGTATCCATCGTATCTGCACTAACATCTTTAAGTAAATCGATTGTTAGATCACTTACTGTCTTTGCACTAACTCTGGAAGCTTTGATGTTTCCTTGGCCTGTTACTGCATTACCCATCCCATGGACCTTATCAACCTCATCAAATTTTCCAGATTCTTTATCGATGATATTGTAGGTGGATCCATCCATAGGAACACCATCAATTGGCTCTGGCAAACTTCCAATAGAACTTATGATTAAACTTCCTTTTAATATGCTATTTGAATCTTCAATAGCTATTGGCTTGCCATCTACAATCTTACTCTTAATAATCTCTAATCCTTCTAAATTATCATCTACAATATGCAATCCGATAGGCTGAGTACATTCTGAAACATTAAATAAGAACTTGTCTTGCATATTCTTTAGCACTTTTCTACGAGCTGATTTACGCTCTTCAACCATCTCTGCATCTAAATTGTCAGGAATAGTTGTCAAAGGCATATTTTCTACATCTCTCCTATATACAAGAGTAGCAGCTCCTTCAATATTAAGTGTTTTATAATCAATATCATGTAATGCTAAATATTTTGGAATACCTTTATGTGCCATTGCAACAATGTCAAAATCTTCAATCTTTGATTCAACTTTTTGTCTTGCTAGTTCTAATTGTATGATTTTACAAACATCAATAGATGCAAGACCTCCACCTATTACCAAAGCATTTTCTTTAATCTCTACAGAAGGACCACTATAGTCATTTTCATGATAATGATTAAACCAGTAAACAAATGGATTTTGATAATAGAAATTTGAAAATCTTTCAATCTCGCTAATAGGGAAAGGTCTGTCTTTCCAAGCTCCATTTGCAAAATAAATGCAGCTCCAGTCTATATTATATATATCTTCAAAACTGATATCCTTTCCTAGTCTGGTTAAGGGAACAAAATCTACTAATTCATGACACATTATATCGTCAATCTTTAAATATTCTTTTGTGCGTTGCTTGTCGTGCCATCTTGGAAGCCCATCTTCTATCTTTCCATAAGGCATGTGGTTTTGATCAATGATAACGCAACGAACTCCTTCTGCTGTTAATTTCTGCGCAGCAGTTGACCCAGAAACTGCGCCTCCTATAATTAATACTGCCTTCATTTTATACTGCTTTCATTAGTTTGTTTATTTCTTAAATTTATCCGGTATGAAATTAATAAATTATTTTATAATTCAAATCATTCCTTTTTTGCCCAAGATTTTTGTGCGCCTAGTCGCATCTCCTTATATCGCAGGTATTACTGATGATGAAATGCTGGAAAATGTAAAAAAATTAAATAAAAAGGGATATAAAGTTGCAATTGATATTCTCGGAGAGCATGTTACAACAAAGGAAGATGCAACTCAGATTACTGAACGCTATGCAAAACTATATTCAAAAATTGATTTGCAAAATCTAGATGCAAATCTATCAATTAAATTAAGTCATATTGGTCAAGACTTAGGTTATGATTTTGTTAAAGATAACCTGATGATATTGGTAAATGCAGCAAAGAAATATGATAATTTTTTACGCCTTGATATGGAAAATTCACCATACACATCAGAGACAATTAATCTATATAAAAAAGCACTTGAAGCTTATCCTAATGTTGGAATTGTATTACAAGCATATATGCATAGATCAATGCAAGATTTAAATTCATTAGCAAATCAAAAATTTAATGTTCGAATTTGTAAAGGAATATATATAGAAGATGAAAATATAGCCTACAGAGACTATAATAAAATAAGAGAAAACTATATTGACCTAGTTAAAAAAGCACTTAGAAAAGGTGCTTACGTTGGAATTGCTAGTCATGATGGATACTTAATTGATAAATTATATTTATGGATTAAAGAAAATGAAATTGGTGCTAGCCAATATGAATTTCAAATCCTACATGGTGTCCCAATGGAGAAAAAGCTCCAACAGTTAATAAAAGAAGGAA
>DASCOP010000112.1:0-4200 GCA_036012065.1 Fidelibacterota bacterium | reverse complement strand
ATGCTTAAACGAAATAAGAAAAATTCTAAAAAAATAAGTTTTAAAGGGAAATAATCATGGCAAAAAGTAAAGCAAAAGCAAACAAAGATAAAGCATTAGACGCAGTACAACAGGATATCAATAAAGCATACGGAGAAGGCTCAATTATGCGCCTAGGTGGAACAGTCGCCTTGGATGTTGAATCAATTTCTACTGGATGTTTATCGTTAGATATGGCTTTAGGTGTTGGCGGTGTTCCAAAAGGAAGAGTTGTAGAGATTTTTGGTCCAGAATCTTCTGGAAAAACCACGTTAGCGCTACATATTATTGCTGAATGTCAAAAAAATGGAGGTAAAGCAGCATTTATTGATGCAGAAAATGCTTTAGATCCTGAATATGCACAAAATTTAGGTTGTAATGCAGATGACTTATTAGTTTCCCAACCAGACTCTGGAGAACAGGCATTGGATATTTTACAGAAACTTCTTGAAACTGCTGCATTGGATGTTATTGTTATTGATTCTGTTGCTGCATTAGTTCCTAGAAAAGAATTAGAAGGAGAGATTGGAGATGTTACTGTTGGATTGCAAGCAAGATTAATGTCACAAGCCTTACGTAAACTTTCTGGACCGATTAATAAATCAAGAACTTGCGTTGTATTTATTAATCAAATTAGAGAAAAAATTGGAGTAATGTTTGGTAGTCCTGAAACTACTCCAGGTGGAAGAGCCTTAAAGTTTTACTCATCAGTTAGATTGGATATCCGTAGAATTGCCGCAATTAAAGAGGGTACAGATATGACTGGAAACAGAACAAGAGTGAAAGTTGTTAAAAATAAAGTTGCTCCACCATTCAAAATGACTGAATTTGATATCATGTATGGTAAAGGTATATCATATACTGGCGATTTACTTGACTTAGCGCTACAAGGCGGTGTGGTTGAAAAAATGGGATCTTGGTTCTCTTATAAGGGTGATAAACTAGCTCAAGGAAGAGAAAAGGTTAAATTGCTTCTAGAATCAGATGAGAAACTATGTAATAGCGTGCTTTCTGATGTTAAAACTTATCTAGAATTAGCTTAGTACTTTTCAAAGTACTGATTGGATAAATCTTTAAGTTTATTGCTCAATAATATAATAGCAATCAGATTTGGAAAAGTCATAAATGCTAATGCAGCGTCTCCAAATATCCATACTTGTTCTAAAGTCAGCATGGATCCAACAAACACCATAAATACATAACAGTATCTATAAATTGAGATTGCGCCCGTTCCAAATAAATATTCTGTAGCTCTGTCGCCATAGAAAGACCAACTAATAGCAGTGGATAAAGCAAATAATACAACAGCTATTGTTACTACTTGGGCTCCAATAGAAGGTATTCCAATTTCAAATGCATGACTCGTTAAAAGAACACCCGCTTTTAAATCTGTTATTGATGGATCAATTCTTTGGCTATAAAATTCAGTTAAATGCCATGAATTAGTTACCATAATAACAAGACCTGTTAATGTACAGATAATGATAGTATCAATATATGGCTCTAATAAAGCAACAACCCCTTCTCTTACAGCATATGGTGTTTTTGCTGTTGAATGAGCGATAGCTGCAGATCCTTGTCCAGATTCACTTGAAAATAATCCTCTTTTTACACCCATCATCATAGTATTTAAGAAAGAAATGAACGCTCCAGCGGCTATTCCAATAGCTGGATCTTTAATAGATGGAGGATTGAATGCCATAGTAAAAATTGTATTAAGAGATTCTCCAACTCTTTCAAAATTAGTAAGAATAATAAATAATGCACACATTACATAAATTGCTGCCATAATTGGCACTAAATAACTTGTAACATTACCGATACGTTTAATTCCGCCCAAAATAACAGATCCAACAATAGAAGCACAAGCTAAGCCGATAATGACATGCATTATAGATATGTTTGACTCACTACCAAACAAAGCAATTGAATTGGTAGCCATTAGTGCATTATCAGGGCCAGTAATGCTCAATATTTGAGCATATAATTGTTGTGTTAAAGTATTTGATTGGATTGCATTACCAGTAAAGAATGAACAAATAATAGCAAAACAAGCAAAGGTAACTGCTAACCATCTCCATTGAGGTCCTAATCCATTTTCAATAGTATACATAGGTCCACCAGCAGTATTACCAAGCGAATCTGTTTCTCTGTATTTTAAAGCAAGAGTACATTCTGCATATTTTAACGCTGTACCAAAGAAAGCAGTAATCCACATCCAAAATAATGCACCTGGACCACCATAATAAATTGCAATAGCTACACCTGCAATGTTTCCAATACCAACGGTAGCAGCTAATGCAGTTGATAATGCTTTAAAGTGAGTTAAATCACCTTCATCTTCGACATGATCATAATCTCCTCGTGTTACTCGTATTCCATGCAATATTCTTTTTAATTGAGGAAATCCTAATTTAAATGTCATATAAATACCTGTTCCAAGAAGAGAAAAAACCATAAAAGGAACACTGGCTAAAGGAAAATTTTCTTTAACACTGTCTGATATTAGATTGCCAGGAAAAGACCATGCAGCATCATAAAAATGAACTCCTTGCGTTGCAAGTACGATACCTATAATGCTAAAGACAATTGCTGAAAGTCTAATTTTTGACATGCACGCATATTAAAAATTTTTTTTTAAAGTAAACATAAATTTTATTATTAATTTACTTTTCATGTTAATTGCAGGAGTAGATGAAGTAGGTAGGGGAGCTTTAGCTGGACCAGTAATAGCTGCTGCAGTAATATTGAATGATGATATTCAAGGATTAAATGACTCTAAAAAATTAACAGAAAAGAAGCGTAATACTCTTTTTAAAATAATTAATAGTGATGCATTATCTATTGCAATAGGAATCAAGTGGAATGATTATATAGATAATGTTAATATAAAGATTGCATCAGAGGATGCGATGATTGATGCAATTAATAATCTAAGCCATAAACCTGACAAAGTAATGGTTGATGGATTCTCTTTAGACATATCTATTCCTAATGAAGGCGTTATCAAAGGAGATCAGAAGATTAAATCAATTATGGCAGCATCAATTATTGCAAAAGTTACTAGAGATGAAATTATGCGTTCATTTCACTATATTTATCCTATGTATGGTTTTGATAAAAATAAAGGCTATGGAACCAAGCAACATTATAGCGCTTTAGAAGAATATTCTTATACATCAATCCACAGGGAAACTTTTAAACCTATATCTAGTATGATAAACAAATGAATAAAATTATATCAGAGATAAAATCATTATTAGCATTGATTTTAATTGTGCTTCTTCTTAAAGAAACCGTTATAGAATTATACATAGTTCCAACGACTAGCATGGAAAGGAATATCTTAAAAGGCGATATGTTGGTAGGTAGTCGTTTTGCATATGGAATGAAAGTGCCACAAAAAATCTGGGTACCATTTACTGCAATTAGTATTCCAACTTTCTTACCAGAATACAGGTTTCCGGCATTTAAAAAAGTAGAAAGAGGAGACGTAGTTGTGTTTGAATATCCAAGAGATATTGTATATAAATATGTAAAGAGATGTATTGGATTGCCTGGCGATACAATTAGTATTAAAGATAGGGAAGTGTATGTTAATGGGAATGTTAGTATTCTTCCAGATGGCGGACAATTCCTAATGGATACATATATGCCTTCAGATGTAATTGATGATGAAATCTTTCTTGGTGTCGATGGAAATAAAGATCAATATCCAGAAATTACTATTCCAAAGAAAGGAGATATCTTTACTTTAGATGAATCAATGAATTGGAAATTTTTATTGCCAATTATATTGTATGAAGGCAATTCAGTAGAGCTAATTTATCAAGAACAGAAATTTAATTTTACAAATGATAGTCCTAGAGATATTTTTAGAAGAACCGGTAATCGATCTATATTTAAAGATTATGTACCAACAGAAGGAGCAACACTGATTAATCCATGGTCTCCTATGTTTAAAAAAGAATATATTAAATATCTTTATATTAATGGGAAGCCAATTACTGATATTGATTCATATATAGTGAAACAAGATTATTTTTGGATGATGGGAGACAATAGAGACAATAGTGAAGATTCTAGATATTGGGGATTTGTTCCTGAAAGTCACATACTAGGTCAGCCAGTAATCACATGGTTCTCAATTAATCTTGATAACTATTTTCCAAGAATTGCACG
>DASCOP010000111.1:0-6441 GCA_036012065.1 Fidelibacterota bacterium | reverse complement strand
TTTCATCCATGGAATTAAATTATTTGAAATCCATTTTGAATCAAGTTTATGGAAAAAAAGAAGCATTTCATCTTCTTCAACATCATCTAAACCAACCTGATGTCCTCTTTCTCTTTTCTCTAACTTATTCCACTTTAGCACATTAAGAATAGGGCGCATAAAAAATAGAATCTTTCTCAACGAAATAGAAGGTGCTATAAATTCCCATGTTGTAGATGTAGTAAATTTCTGAGACTGAGATAATAAATGATGGAAAAAAGTGGTTCCACTCCTATTAAATCCCATAATTAATATAGGATTATCTACTTCTTTTTTATCAAAATCAAAAAATATTATGTGATCTAAAAAAAGAAATAAACGATTTATAATGATATACAAAGGAAATAAAGTTAAAAATAAAATAAAGAAAATATATCGCTTATGTCTAAGTAAAACTTGAAGGCAAACAATGAATACCCCTATGGTGGTATTTGAACCTTTCATTATTTATGCCTATTTCTTATTCCTTAGTGGCTTTTTTCTTAGCTGCTGGCTTTTTAGTAGCTGATTTTTTCTTAGTTGCTGGTTTTTTCTTAGTTGTTGCTTTCTTTACTACTACTTTTTTCTTAGCTGCTGGCTTTTTAGCTGCTGGCTTTTTCTCTTCTACTACAGGTGTAGCTACTTTTTTATTTTTTAAAAGCTCCGCCTGCTTTGCCTTTAATCTAAGACGTGATTTCTTCTGTTTCTTCTTTGCTAATTTTTGTTTTTTATTCATTTAGATTTATCTCCTTTAAAAACCATGACATATAATGCAACATGAGCGATAACAAACACAATAAAGAAAAATAAGGGAAACAATAAATCATGCCAAAAATTACTCATAAAAATCCTCTCAAATTATTTGTTACATTTTTTATAGAAGAACTGAACTTCCTTGGTTCCGCCCTCCGTAAATTGCGAACCACATTCAACAAAATCAAACTTTTTATGAAATCTTATTGAGCCTGGATTCGGAGGCATAATATTAACTTCACATAATATAATATCATAACCATTTTCTATCGAAAAATAAAATAAATCGGTATAAAGAGCTCTTCCAAGTTTTAGATTTTGAAACTTTTGTAATACTGATATTCGATCAATATACATAAAGTTAGAATATCTTTCTGAGACCCACTTATAATTCAAACTTCCATATTCAATATTCTCTGGCAGACATAGCAAGAATCCCGCTGGTTCATTATTCTGGAATGCAACCTTGCAATAGTTAGCTTGATCAAGCAAAGATTGTAGTTTGGCTCTATCTAAAGAACCAACTTGAGGTTCATTATCTTGATTTGAAGAAAGAATGAAATCAAATAAACTATTATCATAATCTTTCAGCACTATCAATATAAAGCATCCATTTCATTGCCTCCATTACAAATAATAGAACCCTGTATGCCATATCTACGTCCATCATTATAAATATACTTGTACATTAATTCTCCATTTTTATCCCAGGCTTTTTGCTCACCATGCTCTAATCCAGTTCTAAAATTTTTTAGAGTAAAAAGCTCTCCATTTTCATGCCATTGTTTGTGCGTACCAAAACTTTCATCTTTTTTAAAATAGTAGAGATATTTTTTATTTCCATTGGGCCACCATCCTTCATGTTTACCATTTTTCTCTCCATGTGAATATTTTCTAACAGACTTAATAATTCCATCTGAATAATAAATGTTAATAGCTCCAGTATACTGTTCATTTTTTATAAATTGTGGAACAGTGAGCCCATTGATTAAATCAGATTCATTTACAATAACTGTATTAGAACAAGCAATGAAGACAATACAATAAAGAAAAGTTAGTACAAATTTAGTTTGTGTAGTAACCACCGCCACCAGAAGATCCTACTTGCCCTCTGAATCCGCCAATCAAATAAGGTATAGTTGCTGTTGCGTGATAGTGATATATGCCATCTGGATATTCTGCTGTAGCAGCAGTATGGCCATTTAGCTCATCAAGATCTGTTGGATATTGACCATCTGTTTGTTTTGTAGGTCCATATACTGGGAAACCATCTAACGAATATCCAACTAGAATTGAATTATCTGAAAATGTTAAGTATGTTGGCTCCCAATGATAGTGATATTGTCCTGTTTGTTGTGGATGGCCATAATAATTATCAAATGATGCTATTTCGTTATCTAGCGGTTGATTATTCGGTCCAGCATATTGATTATAAAATGGTACTCCGCTTAGTGATACTCCAATTGCACCTAACGGCGTACTAGAAACTGAACTAGCAACACTAGGCGTTAAAGGAATATGAAACTTAAAATTTTGAGTAGTAATAAAATTTGGATTTATTGTCATTCCTGAATGAGGAGATTCATAGTTTGGGTGATTCACTCCCCAATAAGGGCTATTATGATTTGGAACTCCTGTTGTTTCAATTACAACATAGTCTCCTGAAATATAGACATCAGTATATTCATCAATAAATTTTGTAAATCCTGCAGGAAGATCTGTATTATTTCCACCTGTACCAGTGCCGTTGGAATTATCCGTATCACTAGATGTCCCCATTGTGGTCGAAGTATCACAGGCTATAAAAGCTATCATACATAAAATTAAAATCTTGTTCTTCATATTAGTTATTATTCCCCATTACAATTGTATTGTACATTATAAAAATATTCCACGACAATTTAAAGCAGAATCTATACCCCTATTAATGGTTCAGTTGGTGCAATCGCACTTTCAGCAACTCCAACAAAGAAAGATGTGAACAAAATAAACAGAGTTAATGCAATCAACATTACAATAAATGCTACAATACATACTCCTACAGCTCTTACCGTAGAACTAAAGTCCAGCGCCTGTCGTACCGCTACCGTCATTGCTGCTAATTGTAATATTAAGACTAAAGGATCAACAAAAAATCCAATAATTGGAACAAATTTAAATATGACAAGCAATCCTGGAGCATAGGCAAATCCTAGAGTGCGTAATAATTCTCCCGTATTAGACTCTGTTTCAGGTTCAGGCAATATTCTTGTCCCAACAAATGCAATAAAAAATGCCCATAAAAACCATCGAACAATACTTCCTAATACCCCTTGCGCTAAGGCAATAGGTGCAGTAATTCCAGCCACCACAAATCCCTGTACTATAGCAACTAACGCTACAGTCATCATTGCTTGTTTTGTCAACGATTTGTCAGCTTCAACAGATTCATAAAATTCAACATCAAGCATAATGGCTTTATATAGTTTTTCAGCATAGCTCATTATTTTTTCTCCTTATAAAGTAAAATTACCGTTAATGTGATAGTTATAAATATTAGCCATCCAATAATAATATGCTCTAAAAAAGGCTTATTATTCGGATTCATTGGCAAGTCATAATATAAATAGTCATTTAAGGCAAACATTGCTGCGCCAATAAAGGACCATACAATTAAATAGTTTTTAAGATATTTCATGATAATCCTCTAGAGTGAACCTTCAACACAGGTAGTATCAAACCCGCCTCTTGTATTATAAATAGTTGTTATTTTGATCTTTGATGTATCTAATAACGCACTCAAATCATCAAAAATACGTTTTGTAACTGCTTCTTGATAAATTCCAACATTCCTAAAACTAACAAAGTAATATTTCAGTGATTTCAATTCTACGCACTTTCCACCTTCAGGAAAATATTCAATAATCACATCTGCTAAATCTGGAAGTCCACTAAAAGGACATACCGCGCTAAATTCTCTTGTCTTAGTAACAATGTATTGATCTTTACTATCAAAAGGAAATGTTTCAAGAAAATCAGGATTGATATGATCTTCGCTATCAAACTTAAATTCTTTTCCATCTGCTTTTGCCATTACAAATCTCCCTTATATGTACATGCATAACTAGAGCCTTCACTAACAGTGACTTTGGTTAACCCTGATAATTTTGGTTTCAATTTCTTCCAAATCCACTCAGCAATATATTCTGTAGTAGGATTAGAAAGTTCTGATATGTCATTTAAATACTTATGATCTAGTATGGAATGTATTTCCTTATCATAGATTTTATCAATTTCGAAAAAGTCAATAACCCAACCTTTAGATGGATCAATCTCTCCATCGAGAGCAACTATCACAGAGAATGTGTGTCCATGCAATTGCGCACATGGATGCTCCAAATCTAATAATGTTAATTTTCGAGCAGCATGAAATTGATATTTTCGTGTTAATTCAAACATATTATCTTATCCCTAGTATTTTATGTGTTTGTAGGCTTAATCGCCATAGTGGATTTTCGATACAATAAGATACACATTCCAAGATATTTTTTTGTAAATCTTTTCCATCCATAGGCTGTACACAAAAATGATTAAAATCCAATTTTTCAAATTGTTCTGGTTCAAAACCTGACTGAGGATGAACTAGCTTTAGCTCATCTCCTTTTAATAATACAAGCTTTGCATTCTTTTTTGGACTGACACAAATCCAATCAATATTATTTGGAGGTAACATTGTTCCATTTGTCTCAATTGCTATTTTAAACCCTTTGGTATGCAACTTATCGATGAGTTTTTGATCTAATTGAAGCAAGGGTTCTCCTCCAGTGAATACGATAAATTTTTCCTTTGAATCATCTGACCAACATTCTTCAATTTGTTTAATTAAATCATTGACAGAAGAATACTTTCCTCCATTTTCGCCATCAATTCCAAAAAAATCTGTATCACAAAATGTACATGTTGCTTTGTGACGATCTTCTTCTTTTCCGCTCCATAAGTTACATCCAGAGAAACGACAAAATACTGCTTCCTTTCCAGTGTGAACCCCTTCTCCTTGAATAGTAAGATATATTTCTTTAACGCTGTAACTCATTGGTATAATGTAGGGTCAGGAATATTTGACATATTAAATCCTTTTTTTCTTAACATGCATGCATCACACTCTCCGCAAGCTAATCCTTCATTTGATGGATCATAACAAGAATGTGTTTCCTTATAAGAAACACCTAATTCATGCCCTTTTATAATAATTTCTGATTTTGTCATATTAATTAAAGGGGTATGGATAGTAATTTTTTGATCTCCTTGAGTAAACTTTGTTCCTAGATTTGCCATTTTTTCAAATGCATCTATGTATTCAGGCCTGCAATCTGGATAACCACTATAATCAAGTGCATTTACCCCGATAAAAAGATCATATATATTATTGACTTCTGCATAAGCTAATGCATATGAAAGAAAAATAGTATTACGAACCGGTACGTAGGTTACAGGGATCTCATCTCCAATGTCTTGATTCTTTGGAACAGTAATACTATCAGTGAGTGCTGAGTGTCCAAACTGCTGAAGGTCAATAGTAATTGTTTGGAACTGAGACACAGAATATGTTTTTGCAATTGCTTGTGCAGCATCAAGTTCAAACTTGTGTCGCTGACCATAATCAAAAGACAATGCAATAACATCAAATTCTTTCTGTGCAATAGCGAGAACTGTAGTAGAGTCTAATCCTCCACTTAATAAAACAATACACTTCGGCTTTGAATGATTCATACTGCTAGCAATTCTCAAGCGTTTCTTTGGCTAGCATATCAACGACTTTTCTAAAGTCTTTTGTTTTTTCATACATTTTTAACTGCCTATCGGCGCTTGTACCATTTTTTAGCATTGTATGAATATATTGGATTTCTTTTTCGGTACCCAATTCTTTTGCACTGTCTGCTACCATATCAAGCAATTCATGAAATAATTCTTTTGTATCTAACTCTTTTCCTGCACCTAAATCAATCATTTTTCCATCAATACCATGTCGCATTGCTCTCCATTTATTTTCTGATATCAGTGACTGTCTATAATCTCTCCAGCTGATATTGCGCTCACGATTACGAATCATTTTAGCAACTAATGCCTGAATTAGAGCAGCAATTGCTATAACCTCATCTACCTTAGTTGTAGAGTCACACATTCTGAACTCTAATGTTGGAAATTTGTAGTGAGGCCTCATGTCCCACCAAATTTTAGAAGGATTATCAATAGATTTTGTAGCAATTAATTGGTTTATAAATTCTTCATATGCCTCTGCAGATTCAAATGTTTCTGGAGGTCCTGTTCTAGGAAGATCTTCAAAAACAATCCCTCTGTATGACTTAAATCCTGTGTCCTGCCCTTGCCAAAAGGGAGACGAACTTGATAAACTTAGTATATGAGGAATGAAATATCTCATCTGATTCATCACATCTATTCTGAGATCTTTATCTGGAATACCAATATGTACATGCATGCCAAAAATCAATAATCGTTTTGCTACATATTGCATACTATCATATAACCCATGATAACGCTCTTTATCTGTTAATACTTGATCTTTCCAGTGTGAATAAGGGTGTGTTCCTGCTGCAATAATATTGCAATTATTCTCTTGAGCATAACTAGATGCAAGTTGCCTTAAACGAATAACTTCTTTTCTCGCTTCTT
>DASCOP010000110.1:0-3795 GCA_036012065.1 Fidelibacterota bacterium | reverse complement strand
TTCCCCCCTAGAAGTACATTTCACAATTAACAGAGGAACTAATGAAATTAAACGATTTAAAAGAAAAAAAATTAAGCGATTTAAAAGAAATTGCAAAAACAATGGGCATAGAGAAGATTTCTTCTATGTCAAAGGACGAACTAATGAAGGCGATGGTTAGCGCTGCACCAAAAGAAGAAAAAGAAGAGGCGCCAACACCCACAAAAGAACCTTCAAAGAAAGACTCTAATCATAATCAAGCGAGCGAAAAAATGGCCGCAGGAGTGTTAGAGATTTTACCAGATGGGTATGGATTTTTAAGAAGCGTAAATGATAATTATTTGCCTGGACCAGAAGATATTTATGTTAGTCCATCACAAATTAAACGATTTAAGTTAAAAACCGGGCATTTTGTAGAAGGAAGTACTCGAGCTCCAAAATCTAAAGAGAGATTTCATGCACTGTTGAAGCTCAGCAAAGTAAATGGAATAGACCCAGAAGAAATACGCAACCAGAGATCATTTAATAAGCATACACCACTACACCCTAACGAAAAATTTAATCTATCTAATACAAGCGATATGTCAATGAGAATTATGGATTTAGTATCACCTATTGGTAAGGGACAAAGAGGGTTGATCGTTGCACAGCCTAAAACGGGAAAGACCATATTAATTTCTAAAATTGCTAATGCAATTAGAAGAAATCACCCCGATACAGTTTTGTTAATACTATTAATTGATGAACGTCCCGAAGAAGTAACAGACATGAAGCGAAGCGTTGATGCAGAGGTGATTGCTTCTACATTCGATGAAGGGCCAGAAAGACATGTTCAGGTTTCAGATATGGCACTTTATAAGGCACAGCGCTTAGTAGAGTGTGGTAAAGATGTTGTTATTTTACTTGATAGTATTACACGTTTAGGTAGAGCACATAACGCAGTTATTCCCCACAGTGGAAAGATTCTTTCGGGTGGAGTTGATTCTAATGCCCTAAGAAGACCAAAGAAATTTTTTGGAGCAGCTCGAAATACAGAAGAAGGTGGTAGCTTAACTATTATTGCAACAGCATTAATTGATACGGGCAGCAAAATGGATGGCGTCATTTTTGAAGAATTCAAAGGCACCGGCAACATGGAGCTTGTTTTAGATCGTGAATTAAGCGATAGACGTATTTATCCTGCTTTTAATGTCATTAAATCTGGAACAAGAAAAGAAGAACTGTTATTGTCTGATCAACATTTATCCAGAATGTGGATTCTAAGAAAAATGTTAGGTGAAATGAGCACAGAACAATCAATGCAATTCTTATTAGAAAGAATGCGAAGAACTAAAACTAATCAAGAGTTTCTTGATTTAATGAGCCAGTAAGACATGCCCATCTCATTATCAAAATTAGTTGATAAGATCAAGCCATCTTTTACCCTGCAAATGACTGCAAGAGCTGCGGCATTACGAGAAAAAGGTGTAGATGTAATTAATTTTGGTGTTGGAGAGCCAGACTTTAATACTCCGCCACATATCATAGAAGCAGGACAAAATGCAATAAAAGACGGCTATACTAAGTATACCCCCGGCTCTGGTATGTTAGAATTAAAAGAGGCTATTCAAACAAAAATAAACAATATGACAGGTATTTTATATGAAACTAATCAAATCATTGTTTCAAGTGGCGGTAAGCAATCACTGTCTGTTGCTTGTCAGGCATTGTTTGAAGATGGAGATAAAGTAATTGTTTTTTCACCATATTGGGTTTCTTTCCCAGAGTTTGTAAGACTGTCGGGCGCAGAACCTTTATTAATAGAGACTCTACCCAAGCAACAATTTGAACCTGATTTTGATGATTTACATAAAAAAATTGATTCATCAATTAAAGGAGTTATTATTAATTCCCCCAGTAACCCCACTGGAGGAGTATGGTCAGATGAAGCTATTACCAAGATATTAGAAATTAGTAAAGCAAATAACTGGATTGTTATTTCTGACGAAACATATGAAGAGTTAGTATATGATAGGGAGTTTACTGCTATAGACAATCTTAACGAAGTAGACGCTGAATTATTAACAATTAGAAGCATGTCAAAAACATATGCTATGACTGGATGGCGTATTGGGTATGCTACTGCAGACCCAACGATTGTCAAAGCAATGTCTAAAATTCAAGGTCAAACTACCTCTTGTCCTAACGCAATTGGACAAAAAGCATCTGTCGCTGCTCTTCTAGGAGATCAGGGGCCTATATTAGATATGAAGAAGAAATTTAAAGAGAGACGGCAAGTGATGTTTGATGCCCTTAATAGTTTAGATGGAGTGTATTGTGATATGCCTGGTGGTGCTTTTTATATGTTTCCAGACTTTTCATCCTACCTAAACAAGGAAACAAAAGACGGTAAAATTTTACGAGACACTTTCGACCTTTCTGATTATATTCTCAACACTGCAAATGTTGTAACAGTTGCAGGAGATGGTTTCGGAGCAAAGGGATATTTAAGGCTTTCATTTGCCACAAGCAGTGAAATCATTAAAAATGGAATTAAAAGAATAGAAAAAAGTTTAAAAGAATTAAAATGAAAAAAGATACACATTCAGAAGAATATAGACTTGTTGTCTTCGAAGACAGTTCATGTAACTACTCTTTTTTGACACGATCTACTGTCCAAACAGATAAAACTGTTAAATGGGAGGATGGCAAAGAATATCCATTGTTCAAATTGGATATTTCTGACAAATCACATCCATATTATACAGGACAACGCACACTAGTGGATACTGCTGGTAGAATTGAAAAATTCAACCGCAAGTACAATAAAAAAGCTTCCTAAGCATTTTTTATTAATAAATTTTTATAATCTATGGACATCTTATCTAAAGCACAGAGCACTATTGTAGAATATGACAATATTATGGAAGAGATGATGGATCCTTCTAATGTTTTAGATCAAGAAAAACTTGCCAGTCTTTCAAAAAAGAAAAGCACTCTTCAAGAAGTATATGATTTAAGCATTCAACTTGTTGCTCTCATAAATGAGAGCAAAGAACTAGAAACAATGGATAGCGAAGAAGGGTATGAAGATCTCATTAAAGAAGAAAAATCCGCCTTACAAAATAAAATAACAAATCTTGAGGAAGCTTTAATTAAAATATTAATTACAGATGATCCAAATGATAATAAAAGCGCTATTATTGAAATAAGAGCCGGTACAGGAGGAGATGAAGCTGCTTTATTCGGAGCTGATTTATTTAGAATGTATTCTAGATACGCAGAAAAGAATAATTTATCTATTAATATTATGGACATACATGAAACGGGTGTCGGAGGATTAAAATCTGTTATTTTTAGCGTAGAAGGCCATAAAGCTTATGGTATTTATAAATACGAAGGAGGGGTACACCGCGTACAAAGAATTCCAAAAACAGAATCGGGCGGGCGCGTACATACATCAGCTGCAACAGTAGCAGTATTGCCAGAAGCAGAACAAGCGGAGGTCGATATTAATGAAGCTACGGATATTAAGATTGATACTTATCGTGCAAGTGGCGCCGGAGGTCAACACGTTAATAAAACTGAATCTGCTATTAGACTTACACATCTACCTACAGGATTGGTTGTGACTTGCCAAGATGAAAGTTCACAACATAAGAATAAGGCATCAGCACTAAAAGTATTGAGAGCGAGACTGTTTGCTTTGGAGCAAGAAAAACTGAACAAAGATAGAGATGAAATGCGAAAAAGCTTAGTATCGACAGGAGATCGTTCAGCAAAAATTAGAACATATAACTTCCCACAAGGACGTATTACTGATCATAGGATAAACTA
>DASCOP010000109.1:0-5545 GCA_036012065.1 Fidelibacterota bacterium | reverse complement strand
GGGTAGAAGTGCCATGTGCATTAATATAGCTTACATCATCTTTATTAATTTTTCCATCTTCTAGTGCTAATTCAATAGCCTTGATAGCACCTACACTATCATTGTGAGGTTGAGTAATATGATATGCATCGTTTGTAATTCCATAACCTACAATTTCAGCTAAAATATTTGCACCTCTTTTTTCTGCACTATCTAAAGACTCTAAAACAAGCATCGCTGATCCTTCAGACATAATGAAGCCATCTCTATTTTTATCAAAAGGTCTCGATGCTCCTTCAGGATTTTCATTATTTTTTGATAAAGCTTTCATATTTGAAAATCCAGACAAGGTTAAAGGAGTTACTCCTCCTTCAGCACCTCCGCATACCATTGCATGTATTTGATTTGACTGGATTAATCTGTAAGCCATTCCTATGGCGTCGCTAGCAGAAGAACATGCAGTAGAAAGAGAAAAATTTGGTCCATGAAATCCATATTTAATAGCGATTTGACCACCCGCAATATTTGGAATCATCTTTGGTATAAAATGAGGAGAAACACCTCTTTGACCTTTCTTTGTAAGCTTAGTTTGTTCTTCTTCTAAGGTGTTCATACCACCTACGCCAGTCCCTAGAATTACACCTACATTTGAAGAGTCAAGACCAGAGCTTTTAATTGCTTGATCTGCAGCTATCATAGCAAACATAGTATAGCGATCAAGTTTTCTAGATTCTTTATGATCAAAAAAATTTAGAGGGTCAAAATCAGGGATTTCTCCAGCAATTTTAACGTTGAAATTTTCTGTATCAAAACTTTGAATCAGTCTAATACCTGATTTTCCATCAATAAGATTATTCCAAAGATCTTTGGATGATAATCCGAGAGGAGAAATACTGCCTTCTCCAGTAATGACAACTCTATTTGACAAGATTATTCAGCGTGATTGTTAACGTAGTCAAATGCAGCACCAACAGTCGTGATTTTTTCTGCATCTTCATCTGGAATTTCTAAATCAAACTCTTCTTCAAATTCCATAATCAATTCTACGGTATCTAATGAATCTGCACCTAAATCATCGAGAAAGCTTGCTTCAGGAACTACTCTTGATTCATCAACACCTAATTTATCTACAATAATATTCTTTACTTTATCATTTGATGACATAATATTTACTCCTATCTAGTTTAACGATATCCCACCATCTATATAAAATGTTTGTCCAGTAATATAACTGGCTTCATCCGAAGATAAAAACAAAATCATTTTACCAATATCTTCTGGTTTTCCAAATTTTTTCAATGGTATTCTATCTAAGTAATCATTTTTTACTGTATCTGTTAAATCTGATATCATATCTGTTTCAATTACTCCTGGAGCAATACAATTAACAGTGATATTTCTTAGACCTACTTCTTTAGCAAGGGACTTTGTAAATGCTAGTAATCCTCCTTTAGATGCAGAGTAATTACTCTGTCCTTTATTACCATCTGTTCCTGATATAGAAGAGATATTAATAATTCTACCATTTTTATTCTTGATCATATCTTTTAATAAAATTTTTGTTAAATAAAATGGTCCATTTAAGTTCACATCTAGGACTTTATGCCATTCCTCTTTTTTCATTCTCAATAAAATATTATCCATATGGATTCCAGCATTATTGACTAATATATCAATAGCATCAGCATTCTTCTTTGCAAAATGATATAACTCTTCTATGGAATTTTCATTTGATATGTCACAACAGAAGGGAAGAATATTCTCAATATCTTCAATAGACTTAAGAGATTCTTTGGATGTAGCTACTCCAATAACTTTCATTCCATTTTTTGCAAGCATCATGGCAATTGTTCTACCAATACCTCTAGAAGCCCCTGTCACTAATGCTGTTTTATTTGAATAATTAAACATGTAAATATCTTTCTATATCATTATAACTATTAAAACTAGAAATATGCAATGATTCATCTATTTTTTTGATGATTCCTGATAAAACTTTTTTAGGTCCTATCTCGATAAAATTACTATTTATTTTACTTAATTCTTGAATACTCTCAAACCATAGCACAGGACTATCAATTTGCTGAATTAATGCTTTTTTAATCTCATTTGGATCAGATTTTAGCACCGCATCATAATTTGATACAATGGGTATGCTAGATTCATTAAACACTGCATTAGATATAACCTCTTTTAGTTGAGGTTTTGCATCTGACATTAATTTCGAATGAAATGCACCACTAACAGGGAGAGGAATAATGCGTTTTGCTCCATAATTTTTTAGCGATTCTGAAACAGAGTGAATAGAATCTGCTGATCCTGATATAACAATTTGTTGACTTGAGTTGATATTAGCAACTTGAGTGTCTGTGCCCATACAAATTTCAGCTATTTTCTCCTGATCCATTCCAATTACGGCACTCATTTTACCTTCATTATTCTTTTCACATTCATGCATTGCTTTTGCACGAATACTGACAATCTTAAGCCCTGTTTCGAAGGAATAAGTATTATTTGCATATAAAGCAGAAAACTCGCCAAGGCTGTGTCCAGCAACAACTTCAGGTGTATGATCATTTTCTTTTATTATATCAAAAAGAATACAAGAATAAATATAAATTGCCACTTGGGCATGGTTGGTTTTTCTTAGAACGCTTTCATTGTCATCAAACATAATCTTAGAGATATCATAACCAAGAATCTCGTTTGATAAGTCAATTTTATTTGTAGCTATCTTAGAGTGCTGATAAAGATTTAATCCCATTCCAGGACGATGAGAACCTTGCCCCGAAAAGATAAAACAACTGCCCATTAGTTCTGATCGACAGGTTTTCCTTTGTAGTACAGGATTCCGTCATGATAGTATGCATGATGCGGTAGATGTTCTTCTCCAGTATTTTTACACGTAACGGTATGTACTAAAGAGGACTTATAGTGAGTTCTTCTCTTCTTCGATCTTGTCTTTGACTGTCTTTTCTTAGGTAACATTTTCTTTCCTTAACTATGGGCAATATAAACAAATAAATCTTTGGAATAAAATAATTTTTATAATTCTATTTTATCTACCCAGCAATCATATCCTAGTTGATTTTTAATATCATTTGCAGTCATAGAAGCGTCCTCTCTAGATAAAAAGCTTCCATATCTGACTCGGTATTTTAATTTATCATTTGAGTCATTTTTTTGAATGAAAGCCTCAAAATTCGAATTATTTAATATTTTGACCACTTCTTGTGCATCTGCAAAACTAGCTTTTGCTGCAACCTGTATTGTAAAATAGGTATTATTTTTTTGTTTTTCTTCTTTATCTAATATTTGAGACTTTTTAACTGGTACATTTTTTTCTAGAATAGTATCAAGCCATTTATCATTTACTTCTTGGGTATAGATTGTAGAAAAAGATAAAAACAGTAATAAATAATATTTAATCATTGAAAAAGAATTCTATTTCTTTGTGAGCATTTTCGGTGCTATCTGATCCATGTGTAGCGTTCATAGATATATCAGTACCATATTTCTGCCTAATAGTTCCAATATTTGCTTTCTGAGAATCTGTTGCACCCATTAGATTTCTCCATTCAACAACAGCGTCTTCTTTTTCTAGTTTCATTACATGACATTCATATGATGTCATAAATTCGACTAGTTCACCAAAGAAAGATTTATCCTTGTGAATATCATAGAAGGCGCAAGCCTGTTTATTTGAAAGATGTAGAGTTTTTTCTTCAACAATATCAAATCCGTTGTCTAAAATATCCTTTCTGATATCTTCAAGGCAACCTTTTTTCATTGCATCAGGTTTAATAATTGCAAGTGTATTCTTCATATTTTTCCCCCTATAAGTGATTTCATTGTAATGCCAATATCAGATACAGTATTTGCAACTGATATTCCACATTCTTTTAATATTCTAATTTTAGCCTCAGCTGTTTCAGATCCCTCTGAGATTATTGCTCCAGCATGACCCATTCTTTTTCCTTTTGGGGCAGTCTGACCAGCTATAAAAGATACTACAGGTTTATCTAAATTGTCTTTAACCCATCTTGCAGCATCATTTTCCATGTTTCCACCGATTTCACCAATCATCACAATACCTTTTGTGTCATCATCTTGTTGAAAGTGTTTTAATATTTCTATCATACTTGATCCAATAACTGGATCTCCACCAATACCTACTGCAGTTGTAATTCCTAACCCAACATTAACCACTTGATCGATAGCCTCATATGTTAATGTTCCAGATCTTGATAATATTCCTATAGATCCTTTTTTGCATATAAATCCCGGCGTAATTCCAATCTTGGATTCTTCTGCTGTAATTAAGCCAGGACAGTTTGGTCCAATAAGAGTGCTAGAAGATTTATCAAGCATATTTTTAACCGTTACCATGTCTCTAGTAGGAATACCTTCAGATATACAGACTATTAGTTCAATATTTTCTTGAATTGCTTCCATAATTGCTGTTGCTGCAAATCTTGGAGGTACAAAAATAACGGTAGCATCAATTTGAAATTCTTTTTTTGCATCCTCAATAGAATTAAACACAGGCAAGTTTTTTGTGGTTGCCTTCTGGCCACCTTTACCCGGTGTAACACCACACACAATTTTTGAGCCATATTCAATCATTTGTTCTGCATGAAATAACCCCTCTGATCCTGTAATTCCTTGAACTAATATATTTGTATCTTTATTTAATAGAATTGACATATTATTTTACTATCTCCACAGCTTTTGTTGCAGCTTCATTAATTGTTTCTGCACTTATTATTTCAATGTCAGATTCATCAAGTATCTTTTTAGCTAATTTTGCATTAGTTCCTTGTAGTCTCACAACAACAACAACATCTAATTCTAATTCTTTAACTGCTTGTATAACACCATTAGCGACTCTATCGCATCTTACAATTCCACCGAATATATTAATTAAGATTGATTTAACATTTTTATCCGATAAAATAATTTTAAAACCATTTTTAATCGTTTCTACGTTTGCAGCTCCACCTACATCTAAGAAGTTTGCAGGTTCACCTCCACAATGCTTTATTATATCCATTGTAGCCATTGCTAATCCTGCACCGTTAACCATACAACCTACATTGCCATCTAGCTTGATATAATTTAATCCATACTCAGCAGCTTTAAGCTCTAATGGATCTTCTTCTGACTTGTCATGATAAGAAGCAATTTCAGGGTGTCTAAATAGGGAGTTAGAATCAATGTCCACTTTTGCATCAAGAGCTATAATTTCTTTGTTGGTTGTTGATACCAAAGGATTTATTTCTAAAAGGGAACAGTCTGATTCAATATAACATTTATACAGGTCTTTGAACATCTGCCCTACATTTTCAAATTTTTCAAGCGATAAAGATGCAATAATTTCTTTTACTGCACTATCTAGAGCATTAGGTGAGTCATCAATCCATGCTTTAATAATTTGTTCAGGATTATTTTCTGCTACTTCTTCAATATCCACACCACCTTCACTAGAAACTATAAACACATCAGAATTTTTAGATCTATCAAAGGTAATAGCAAAATAGTATTCTTTTTCAATATCTAAAGCTTC
>DASCOP010000108.1:0-7146 GCA_036012065.1 Fidelibacterota bacterium | reverse complement strand
AGAGAGAATATGAGATCGATGGAGTACATTACAGATTTATATCAGAAAAAGAATTTCAAAAGATGATTGATGAGAATAGATTTCTTGAGCATGAGAATGTTCATGGTGATCTATATGGAACACCATTAGATAGTCTAGAAGGATGTATTGAACAGGATAAATCTCTATTTCTAGAGCTAGATGTCAAAGGAGCAATAAGTGTTAAAAAAATATATCCATTAAATACGGTATCTATTTTTCTTTCGCCTCCAAACATAGAAGAATTAAAACATCGACTAGTCAATAGATCTACAGAATCCGAAGATGAAATTGAAAAAAGATTGAGCAGATTTGAAGAGGAAGACAATTTAAAAAAAGAATTTGACTATACGCTTATTAATGATAATTTTGAAGCCACGTTTGCAAAACTAAAAAAAATGATTATTTCATTCAAAGAAGAGGATTAAAAATGGCAGTTGAACCAATTTCTTTTAAAAAACTATTAAAGAAAACTGATGATATATATGAAGCAGTTCTTGTTGCGTCTAAGAGAGCAAAACAAATTTTGCAAGATCGTGTTGTAAAGCAAATGATTGATGAAAATCAAGAAATTGTAGATGATGATGGAATTTTTGCCGAACCTGTTGTAAGAGAAGATATTGATTATGACAAAGAAGAAAAAGTCACAAGCATGGCTCTTAATGAGTTTTTAGACGGAAAAATTGATTGGAATAAATCAGACGAATTAATTGAAAAGTAATTTGAGTGTAAAAAAGCAATATCTTTCTCAAAATAAAGAATTGTTTGGCAAAGAAATCTTCCTAGAATTAGAGAACAACTCGAAACCACTAAAAAGCGTAGAAATTGATGATACTTGGTATCATGCATTGCAAAGTGAGTTCTCAAAAGATTACTGGAAATTTCTAACTGATACCATACGTGGTCTTTATAAAAAAAAGATAGTATATCCAAGTCCTAAAAAAGTCTTCAATGCCTTTGATTCTACTCCACTTGATAAGGTTAAAGTAGTTATTATAGGTCAAGATCCATATCATGGCCATGGTCAAGCACATGGATTATCTTTTAGCGTAGAGAGTGATACTAAAATACCTCCTAGCTTAATGAATATTTATAAAGAATTGAATTCAGACTTAAATATATCTATTCCAAGCACTGGTAACTTACAGTCTTGGGCAGATGAAGGAGTTTTGTTATTAAACACAATATTAACTGTTGAAGCTAATCAGGCTAATTCTCATAAGGGGTTAGGTTGGGAAAAATTTACTAAAGCAATTATTAGAGTTGTAGATCAAGAGTTAAAGAATGTAGTATTTATGTTGTGGGGAAAACAGGCGCAATCATTTTCATCTATGATTAATGAGAGTAACCATCACATTCTTTCTGCCTCACATCCTTCTCCATTATCAGCACATAACGGATTTATTGGATGTAAACATTTTTCTAAAGCTAATGAGTATTTAAAGAAGCGCGGTAAAACACCTATAAATTGGACTATATAACAAATTATCTTGTCACATGTACAAAACATTGCTAATCTATTAAAGAAGTGATTTAGACGTGTTGAAAATATGTGGATAAATACAATTTTAAAGAAAAATGGCAAATAAAAAAAATAACGATATAAATTTACAGCCACAGGCTATAGAAGCAGAAGAAGCTGTTCTTGGTGCTATGATGATTGATGAGGATGCTACTAATAGAGCAATAACTTTATTAGGATCTAGTCATTATTTCTACAAAGAATCTCATAAGAAAATTTTTGATGCAATGCTTACTTTATCGTCTACAAGCAATCCAATTGATACTGTTTCAGTATCCGATGAGTTAAAGAAAACAAAGTCATTAAAATCTGTAGGAGGTTTGTATTACTTAACGGGCTTAGTAGATAAAGTCCCTACTTCTGCAAATGTTGAAATGTATGCTTCAATAGTTAAAGAAAAAGGAATTCTTCGTGATTTAATTTCTACTTCACATCAAATTTCTAAGAAAGCATTTGATGCTGGAGATGCTGTAGGATCTATTCTTGATGAAGCTGAACAATCTATATTTAATCTTACTGAACAAAAGGATACTAAGATTTATGCACATATTGAGCCAATACTAGCACAAACAGTAAAAAGGTTGGACGAAATTCATGCTAATCCAGGCGGTGTTGTTGGAATTCCATCAGGAATAATTGATCTGGATAAAGTAACTTCTGGTTTTCAAAACAGTGATTTAATTATTATTGCAGGTAGGCCATCAATGGGTAAAACAGCTTTGGCATTATCGCTAGCTAGAAATGCTGCAATTGAAAACAATTCTCCTGTAGCGATATTCAGTCTTGAAATGTCTAGTGATCAGCTAGGACAAAGATTGCTTGCATCAGAAGCTAAAATAGATAATTCACTAGCAAGAAGTGGAAGATTGCCCAAGTCAAAATGGAAAAATATTACGATTGCTTCTGGAAAATTATCAGAAGCTCCTCTTTATATAGATGATACACCTGCGTTATCAATTTTGGATTTAAGATCAAGAGCTAGAAGATTAAAGAGAGAAAAAAACGTAGAATTAATTATTGTAGATTATCTACAGTTAATGCAGGGACCTAAAACTGAAAATAGACAGTATGAGATTTCATCTATCACACAATCTTTGAAGGCGCTTGCAAAAGAATTAGATATCCCTATCATTGCTCTCTCTCAGCTTTCAAGAGCTGTAGAATCTAGAACAGATAAAAGACCTCAATTATCAGATCTTAGAGAGAGTGGTGCAATTGAACAAGATGCAGATGTTGTAATCTTTCTTTATCGTCCTTATGTATATAATGAAAAAGATGAAGAAAAAGGATTGGCATTCTTGATTGTTGCAAAACAGAGAAATGGTCCTACTAAAACTGTGAGAGCTACTTTTGTAGACACATATGCGAGATTTGAAAATTATTCTGATTTTTTTGAATCTAACGATATGAGTCAATAATGAAAGCGGCAAAACAGAATAGTTCTCATCAAAAATTAATAGAAAAACAAAGCAAAAATCTTATTTCGAGAATTTCTTCCAGAGACAATAAAACAATAGTAAAAAATGCTTTAGATTTTTCTATTAAGATGCATGAGGGTCAACAAAGAAAATCAGGACTTCCTTATGTTAGTCATTGTATAGATGTTGCTAATATTCTATTAGATTGGAATATGGATTATACAACTATCGTGAGCGCTTTATTACACGACGTTGTAGAAGACACTGATGTTTCTTTGAAGGATGTCGAAAAACAGTTTGGTTCTGATGTAGCTTCTCTTGTTGATGGAGTTACAAAAATTGATCACATTGCTTTCAAGTCGAAAGAACATAAGCAAGCTGAAAATTTTATTAAGCTATTTATTTCACTCGCTAAAGATCTAAGAGTAATTATTATCAAATTTGCAGATCGTTTGCATAATATGGAGACAATTGAATATCTTTCTTCAAATAAAAGACAAGAAATTGCATTGGAAACAAAAGAAATTTTTGTTCCTTTGGCTCATCGACTTGGTATGGCTAATCTCAAGTGGAAATTCGAAGATTTAACTTTAAAATGTTTGGATTTAAAGTCATACAATAATATTAAGAAAAAAATTGAAGGCTCTTCCAAATCAAATAAAGAAATCTTAGAATCTACAATTGGTCCAATCAGAAAAGAGCTAGATTCTTATAAGATAAAATCTGAAATTTCAAGTAGATATAAATCAATATCTTCTATAAATAGGAAAATAGAATTAAGGAATAAAAAGTTTGAAGATATATACGATTTATATGCTATTAGAATTGTAGTTGATAAGATTGAAGAATGTTATCTAGCATTGGGAGTTATTCATAGTATATATCCACCAATTCAAGAAAGATTTAAGGATTTTATTGCTACGCCAAAAACAAATGGATATCAATCGATTCACACTACAGTAATGACCAAAGATAATAGACTGACAGAGGTTCAAATCAGAACCAAAGAAATGGATTATACAGCTGAGGTAGGTGTGGCTGCACATTGGTTATATAAAGATGATGATGAAATGAAAAGTCTTGATGAGCAAGTTCCTTGGCTCAGAGATTTATTAACAATGATGAGTAGCGATAATACTGATGCAGAAGAGATGATTGAGTTATTAAAAATTGATATGTTCGAGGATGAAATCTTTATTTTTACTCCAAAAGGAGATTTAATTAAGCTTCCAGTTGATTCAACGCCATTAGATTTTGCGTTTGCAATACATAGTGAGTTAGGTTTCTCCTGTGTTAGAGCTAAGGTTAATAAAAAACTTGTTCCATTAAGTTATAAGTTAAATAATGGTGATATAGTAGAGCTTGAGACAAGCAAGACGCAGAAACCAAATAGTGGATGGTTAAATTTTGTAAAAACTTCAAGAGCTTCTCATGCAATTGGAAAGTATCTTAGAAAGATTGAAAAAGAAGAGAGTAGAAAGATAGGGATTCATTTGCTTGAAAAAAACTTAAGAAAATTAAAGCTTCATAAAAAACTTAATGACATTAAAAAACAGTATAGTGATATAGGATATAAAAATTTCAATGAACTACTATCAGATATTGGTAGAGGTGGATTAACAGTAAAAGATGTTATATCAAAAATGTTCCCAGATATCAAAACATCTCAAGAAAAAGTTTCTCACGATAAAGAGTTTATTGATTCTGCAAGGTCTGATTTTGAAGGAATTAATTTAGATGGAGTCAACAATCTTGTTGTTGATTATGGAAAATGTTGTAATCCAATTCCGGGAGACAACGTTATAGGTTATATATCAAGAGGTAGAGGTTTAATTGTACATAGATTATCCTGCTCAAACTTGTCTTCATTATCGGAATCAGGCGACAGAATTGTTTCTGTAAATTGGGATACAAATAAGAATATTTCTTTCAAAGCAAAGATGCATATCACATGTATTGATTCTGCTGGTGTTCTAAATGAGATTGCTGATACAATTTCAAAGAATAAAGTCAACATACTAGATGTTAAAACAGATGTTAAAGAAGGCGGTATTGCAAGTATTTGGATCATTTGCAAGATTCAAAGCCTACTTCAATTAGAAGTGATTATGAAGTCTATTTCAAAACTAAAGAAGGTAGACTCTGTTGAAAGAGTACATTCTTAGGGTATGAGCAGAATTATAGGAATAGATTTTGGTTTATCTAAAGTGGGCGTAGCAATCTCTGACCCATCTGGTATTATTTCTATGCCATTAGAAGTAATTCGTTATAAAAAACAAGAGGATTTAATTCAAAGTTTAAAAAAGATTGCATTAGAAAAGAATGTTAAAACTTTTATTATTGGCTATCCATTGAATATGAATTACAAAGAGAATTCTATGACAGAAATAATTGATAAATTTAAAGGCATAATGGAAGAAAATAATTTTGAAATACATCTAGAGGATGAAAGATTATCTAGTGAGTACGCTAAGAAGATTATGGTACAGCAAGATATTAAAACTGGAGAAAATAAAGAGATGGTTGATGTGTTAGCTGCTTCTATTATTCTTCAAACTTACCTTGATCGAAAGAAATGATGAAAAAAAACAAACTAATACTCCCATTACTGTCAGGATTGTTAGTGGGTTTATCCTATCCACCATTTAGTTTAGGTTTTCTTGCTTGGGTTGCTTTTATTCCTTTATTTCATTCTATATCAGAAGAAGATAAAGTGAGTCAAAAAGTATTATTTGGATTTATTTCTTGTTTGGTTAGTAATTTGATTATTCTAAATTGGATGGGCCTTAATTCTGGAACATCTCCAGCAATAGCAATCACTTCTTACTTAGGATTATCTTTATATCTAACTCTTTTTTGGATGGGGTTTATTATTTCTATTCATTTTATTCCGAAAAAAATGGAATTAATTCTCACCCCTTTATCTTGGCTATTTTTTGTTGAATTCCTAAGGAATATTGGTCCTTTGGCAGGTCCATGGATGAACTTATCATTGACCCAATCTGAATATATAAGAATTATCCAATTAGCTAGTCTCAATACACATATAATCTCGTTTACTGTGATTTTATTTAATATAATTCTATACAGATATGTTATAGAAAGAAAGGCAATATTTCTAAAGTATTTTGCATTAATTCTGTTTGTTGTTTTATTTTTTGGAAATTATCAGATTAACTATCAGAGTAATAGGTTATTAGAGAGCTCAATAAACGTATCAATAGGTCAACCTGCTATTTTCCCAGATGAAAAATGGGATTCAAATTTGAGACTCAGGAATCTTGCAATTATGGATTCGTTATTAACAAAATCCCTTGAAGATAAAGCTGAGATTATTGTATGGCCAGAAGTAGCGGTAACTTCATATTTAGCAAATAACTCATATGATAGGGTTAGATATCAAGAGAAATTATCTAATACTTATTTGATTACTGGAATACCTGAAAGAAGATCTGTTGATGGAATCAATGAAAATTTTAATAGTTCTATTATACTAAATCCAGACGGATCTTTTGACACATATCAAAAGATATTTTTGGTACCATTCGCTGAATATGTTCCATTCTTTAAAAATTGGATTAATAAAATGAATCAGTTTGATGATATAGGGAGTTTTTATCCCGGTTCAGATTATAAAACCTTTGATATTAAAAATTTTAAAGCATCAATTTTAATTTGCTACGACTCTAGTAGTCCTAGAATTATAAAAACTATGGTTGATAATGGAGCAGAGATGCTTTTTATCATTACAAATGATTCTTATGTAGGTCAATTTATGCCATATCAACATTTCCAATTAGCAAGGCTAAGAGCTGTTGAACAGAGAGTTCCTGTAGTTCAAAGTGCGAATACGGGCATTTCAGGCATAATCTTACCATCTGGAGAAGTGATGTATCGTTCAAATCTAAATGAAAGAATTGTATTTACTGTTGAGGTTCCGATTTATGAGTAGATATAAAATTACAATTCAATATGATGGGTTAGATTTCTCCGGATTCCAATCGCAGAAGAATTTAAATACCATTCAAGATAAAATTGAATATTCTTTATCTTTTTTAAATGAAAATAATTTGATTCGATTGTCAGGCGCAAGCAGAACAGATTCTGGAGTACATGCTTTGGGTCAGGTAGCTCACTTTGATCTTGATACAGACTTATCTTTAAATGCTATTAAGAGAGCTATAAACG
>DASCOP010000107.1:0-4406 GCA_036012065.1 Fidelibacterota bacterium | reverse complement strand
CACAAACTAGTATTACAGTGCTTTTAATTAATATTTTCATTTTCAATTATGTCATTACAGAAACTGGATAATGCTTTTCTTGTATCAAAACTATCCGAATCTATTTTCATTTTATTTATTCGAATTACATATGACTTATTAGAGCTCTTTGAATGGTAATTAAATCGAGGCATAAACTTATCGACTAGCTCCATAGCTTCATCTTTTTGGCTCTTTTCAAGATAAATATCAATCAACCTATTGAAAGCATAGCTATTGAATGTATCTTTTAGAATCTTCTTATATAGATTTTCTACATCATCAAATCTTTTATCGTCAAACAGTAAATGCTCAATTTTTTTGAATGCACTAACACTACCGCTTGGATTCGCTTGTGAAAATTTCATAAGATATTCCATTGCCAAGCCTGTATTGTCAACATAATGCGAGGAAAGCTCCAAATAAGATTCGCTATAAGGATTATTTACTTTGATGCTTTTCTTAAGGTAGTATAAATAATTTTTTTCGTTGTTTTTATCTTTATAGTCCATCGCAATAAAATAATTTAGTTTTGATTCATCTCTCTTCTTAATCTCTGGATAATATTTTATTAATTTCTTTTCGTATTCAAGTGCATCTTTCCATGATTTATTATCGGTTGCAATATTTTTAAGTATTCTTAAAGACCATCTATTTTTAGAATCTATTTCTAGCATTTTTTTAAACTCATCTTCTGCTCTTGCCACCTTATCAAGCTCTAAATAATCCAATCCAAGTGCTTGATGAATTTGCATTTTTAATTCTTTTGATAACTTTGGTCTAACAATAATGCTTTGATGGATTTTAGTAGCTTGATCAATATCTCTATCTCTTAGAAGGTTACCTAACAGCAAATATGCCTCGGTATTATTAGAGTCTTTAGCAATAATATCCTTTAAAATCTTAAATGCTTTTTTATGATTGTTGTCAATAATAGCTTTTAATGCTTGATTATATAGTTCAATATCACTTGGTTGTTGAGACGGTCGTCTATTGATAATATAAACAACAATCAGTATGATAAATACAGGGAGAAGATAGAGAATATTCAAGAGAGCTTACTCCTTTTCAGTAAAAGTAAACTCTTCGCCAACAGCTACATTTCGTAAGCTATCAAGCTCTTCTGAAATCTCTTTATTTGTTTTAACAAGCTTTGATATTTCTGATCGATAAGAAAAAACAGATTTTAAAGATATAAGGTATCCTATGATTACACCAATCATTGTGAATAGTATAAAAGCGAGATATCCAGGAATTTGGAATCCATTATCTTTAAAAAAGTATATTATAATTGGTTCACTATTTCTATCAAACAACAAAAAGGTTCCAGCCAAAAAACCTAAGAAAAATAGTATTTTTAGTATTCTAAACATTATGCTCCTATTATTTCTTTACCACGTAAAATTACTCCAGTAGCCTCTGTAATTTCTACAGGGATAATATCCTTAATTTTACTATGATTTTTTTCTACAATCACCCATTCATTTGAATCAGTTCTTCCAGCCCAATGATTGGTAGATTTTTTACTTTCTTTCTCTATTAATACTTGTTCAAAATTTCCAACTTTTTTCATATTGAGCTCTAGAGTGTGTTCTCTTTGCAAATTAATCATTTCATTTAATCTATCTTTTTTCACTTGCTCAGAAATGTGATTGGAGAATTGTTCAGCTCTCGTATAAGGTCTTGGAGAGTATTTAAAAGTAAAAGCTGTATTAAACTTAACTTTTTCCATCAAGTCTAGAGTTTTTCTGAATTGTGTATCAGTTTCTCCTGGAAATCCCACAATAATATCAGTGGATAATCCACAATTAGGCATAATCTCTCTTATTTTCTCTGCCATATAATAAAAATGTTCTCTTGTATATGTTCTATTCATACGCTTTAGCACCTCATTTGATCCTGATTGCATTGGAAAGTGAACATAATTACAAATATTGTCTCTAGAAGCCATAACCTCTAATAATTCTACATTGATATCCTGAGGATGAGGTGAAGTATACCTAATCCTTTTAACGCCAGGAATATCAGAAACTGCTAATAGCAAATCAGCAAATGATTTATCTTCATACTTATAAGAATTAACATTTTGCCCTAATAGCGTTATTTCAACATAACCTTGGTCTACTGCTTTTTTCACTTCAATAACAATGTTATCAACAGCTCGACTTCTTTCTCTTCCTCTGGTAAATGGAACAATACAAAATGAACAAAACTTATTACAGCCTCTCATTATTGAAACCCAAGCATTAAACGTATCTCCTCTGTTTGGGAATATATCTTCATAGACTTCATATCTTGATAACTTAGTATCAACAATGCTCTCTTTTTCAACAAGATGTCTACTCATCAGTTTTGGAATATTTCTATAAGAATCAGGCCCTAAAATAATATCAACATATGGCTTATTTTTCAATAGATCATCTTTAAGATTTTGAGCCATACATCCAAGAACACCAATAATTAAGTGTGGTTTGGATTGCTTTATTTTATGAAGATTTCCTAAACGTGAGTGAACTTTCACTTCAGCATTTTCTCTTATAGCGCAGGTATTAAGGAAAATAGCATCGGCATCATCTAAATCTTGTGTTTTCTCTAGGCCTAAATCTATTAGTATTCCCTCAACAAGTTCAGAATCAGCCGTGTTCATTTGACAGCCGTATGTTTCAAGGACAAATTTCTTGATAGGGAGGGTTTGCATTTACTTGATATATCCTGTGAAAAAATACTTTGCAGGATCTTCAACTTTTTTATTCTTATGAACTTCATAATGCAAGTGAAATCCAGCTGCTCTTCCGCTGTTACCAGACTTTCCAAGAAGATCCCCTCTTTTAACTTTTTGACCCTTCTTCACTTCGATTTTATACAAATGAGCATAGATTGTTTCATATCCATATCCATGATCAATTTTAACATATCTTCCCCATCCAGAATCATATTGTGCCTTCTTTACAACACCATCTCCTGTTGCAATAACATCAGTATTCAAATTAACAGCAAAATCTAATCCACGATGCATCCTTCTTTTTCCATCTATTGGGTCTGTCCTATAACCATATCCAGATCCTAAATAGGCCTCTACAGGACTAATAGATGGAATATGAGAGTACATCTTTTCATTTGATTTAATTTTGTTGAAGATAGTATCGTAACTATCTTTTTCCATATTGACGCTATAGGATAAAGAATCTATTTTATCTTTTAGTTGAAATAAAATGCTCGTAGCATCCTTGTCTTCTACAGAAACTTCTTCCACTGCACCACCCTTACCTTGTGTTCTAATATCTTCACTAAGAGGTGGAATAGCAGCATAAGTTCTAAGCTCTTTATCTCTTTCTTCTATTAATAGCAATTCTTCTTCAAGTTGAGCTATCTTGTTTAAAAGTTCTTGAGATACATCGGCATATTTTGCATCTGTCTCTCTTAATTGATCCTTATAATATTGATTAGAAAATTCTAGCGAGAGATAATAATTAGCACCAATAATAATAGCTAAAATCACTGAAAAACTGACAGCGATATTTATTACTGAAAAATTAATCTGATGCAATCTGTCAGATGATAAATATTGAAAGGAAAAGAATTTTTTCTTTAGCATAACTTATTCGCTCTCTTTACTCTTTTCTTCACTATCATGATGAATAGATTCTTTTTTATCTGCAATTCTCTTTTTTATTGATACAATGTTTTCAACCAAAGCAAGATAACGTTTATCTCCAACGAAGTTAAGCACATTCTTCTCTTGAGTTTTAGCAAAGACATATAATCCCAACTTTACATATAAACTAGATAGCTTTCTTTCTAATTGTAAAATGTCTATACGCAATTTACTGTTATGGGTAAACTCTTCTGCTTTCTCTGAAGCAACAACGCTCCATTCAGAAATATTGTTTTTTAGATCTTCAAAAAATTTATTCATAGGATAGAATTTATAGATGAAAATAAATATAGCAAAGAGTTTAAGAGGACTCCCAAACTAAAGGATTAATTGGGAGCCCTCTCGTTTATTGGTAGCCAACCAAATTATCTTTGTTTTCTTATATAAGCAGGCACATCTAAGTCAGCACTTTGATCAAAATCATCAAATACTAAAGTAGGTCCATCTTCTTTATTATCTTGTTGATTTTCATCCATTTGAGAATCTGATTCTGGGTTATTTTCTTGATATAATGTTGTATTAGAAGAATCCATAAGATCTTCGCTGTTCCTATCATGAGAATTCCGTATTTCTACTTTTTCTTCAATAGGTTGACGATTAAATCCAGTGGCTATAACAGTTACTTGAAGCTGATCTTGCATATTTTCATCAACACGAGCACCAATCCTTTACCTCCGCCTGCTTTATCAGATAAAGCTTTTAGAATATATTGTCCTAAATCTTCTGTTCCAAT
>DASCOP010000106.1:0-4573 GCA_036012065.1 Fidelibacterota bacterium | reverse complement strand
TTCATTAGTCACTACACAAGAAACATTATATGCTTCGGCACATTTCAATAAGACAGGGTTGGAGAAATCTGTATTACCAAAAAATATAATTTTTATAGATTTATCTGACATTATTAGATTTCATTAATTTCAGTGCTTTGTCATACTTTAAAAGATCTGCTGGTGTAGCATAGTCTGTAATTAATTTTCCATCTAGGTGATCATTTTCATGCTGAATAACAGTTGCTAACAATCCAGAAAATTCTTTAGTACATTTCTCTAAATTTTCATCAATATAGCTATAGGTAATTGTATCAAATCTTTCAATATTAATCCTAATCTCAGGCAATGACAGACAGCCTTCTGAATCTACACAAGATCCACTTCCCTTCTCAATCTTACCATTCATAAATACCATTGGTGATGTATCGCGGTATTCAGATATATGGCTTATATCAATTACAAACATCCTTTTATTGATTCCAATTTGATTAGATGCTAGTCCAAGACCATCAAATTCATACATAGTATCAAACAGATTATTAATGAGATCATCCACATTCGAAAAGTCTGTTATATCTGTACATACTTCTCGTAAAGCCTTGTGACCATAGGTAACTACTTCTTGAACTGCCATCTTAGTCTTTTGTTTCTGAATTCTTTAATCTAGTTATAGCCGCAATATCTACTGTGAGCTCATTATTGTTGGATACACGAAGAGTAACTTTATTATTTCTTACTTGAGTAATTTTCCCATGTATCCCTCCAATAGTCACAATATTGTCACCTTTTTTCAAATTCTTCTGGAGGTTTTTTACATCTTCTTGTTTTTTATTATTCGGCCTTAGAATGAAATAATATAAAACCAAGAATATCAAAAAAATTGGTAATTGCGCAAGAAAGGCATCAAAAAATGATACCTCAGATTCTTGAAAGTATAATTTATTTATTATCATACAGCAAAGTTAGTCTAGCTATCTCCTTTTAACAAGCGCATTAGAAAAGGTCTTATTAGTATAAAACATATGATAAAAAGCATCATATTTGATAAGATAAGGAGAGACTTAAATAAACTGTCATCATATTTAAAGATAATAGAATGTTTCCCTTTATCTAGCAATACACCCCTAAGCACTCCATTTGTTTGATAGATTTTTATCTCTTTAGTATCGATTGTCGCTTTCCATCGCTCAGGATAATATACTTCACTTAAAACAAGGAAAGCTTGTTCCGAAGATACATTTACATCTAGAGAGATTTCATGAATACCCCAATCTAATCGCGTAATTTCTCCCTTTGGTAACGATTGAGAATCTAAATCCTTAACAACTGCAATATTTTCAGGATCAAAAGCAGTGGCTGTTAAATAACTATATAAATTTTGATCTTCTTTGATAATATTTTTTACAAACCATGCTCTGCCCAGATTATTCTTTAATCTGTAAATATGTAAATCTGTATTACCAAATGCAGAATAATATTCTGTATTTAAAGACAGTTCAAATTCGCTATGATTTAGTTCAACTGGACTTAATAAATATTTAACATTTAGAAATTTCAATACAGGAATCGATAATAGATTATTAGTCTCACTTAATAGATCTGTATAATGTCTAAATTTAGCTGGATGGTAACCTCCAACCGAATGAATTCCATGAAATTTTAATTTAGGGTCTTGAAATAACTCTCCTGCTGAATAAACTCTATATAAATCTAAATCATTCTTCAAAAATCTAATGGCTTCGTCTTCCTTGAAGAATGAATGGAATTTTTCTTTGGAAACTATTTGTGTTTTTTGCATACTGCTATCTGAAGGAGAAATAATATTCTTATCTATTCTATAAATATCAATAATTGATAAGATTAAAAATATAGCTATGATTGTTGCTGATGGAATTTTTCTAAATCTCTCTATATTTAATATACTGCTGATAATCTCCTTCAAACCAAAAGCTGCAAGTATATATAAAATAAAATTTGATAGAATTAAAATCATACTTGGTACGCGAAAATTGCTAAAATAAGGAAAGAAAGAGTAAAAGAAATTGTATAGAATATCGAAGTATTTTCCAAAAGATAGGAATATAGATAGCAGCAAAATACTTATAAAAAAAATCTTCTTATTGTTGAGCCTAATTACAGAAAACAAAGATGAAAAAATTACAAAAAATCCAATATAATTAGGATAATCAGTAAAAGGCATATGACCAGAATAAGATGATCCACCAAAGCCATAATAGTGAGGAAAAATATAAGTGATTAACTCTTTTGGATGCATAGACCAATTAGTAGCATATTGATAATGATTATCTCCACCGGCCCTGATTGAATTACCTAAATAGTCTAATGATGGATAATAAATATGTGATGCTAGCAAAAACCCTAAGCCACATGAAAGCATAAAATATAAAATATACTTATTTTTATCGTGCTTCTGTTTAATGAGAGAATAACAAAAATATGCTCCAGATAACATACAAGAATAATAGGCTATTTGTACATGACCTCTTTGCAATTGAAGTCCTATTAATAAAGCAAGCATAAATGCAGATTCTATAGAGACTGAATATCTTAATCTATTAATAGCATATAATATCCAAGGAATATAAGCTGCAGTCATCATTTGACTCCCATGGCCAAAAACAATCATTGTAATAAGATAAGGATTTAATATCCATAGTAGTCCTATAGAGAATGCTATTAATCTAGAAATCTTAAATTGTTCTAATAATAAATACATCCCTACTCCAGAGAATACTAGATGCATTAATTGAATGCTAAGATCAGAAATGCCTAATCCAAGCATGATTCTAGTTGGAAAGTACAATTCATTAATATAAGTGAATGCTTCCATGGTTGGCATGCCAGAAAAAATCCATGGTTGCCACAAAGGCCAATCACCTATCTTCTCCTTATATATGTCTAAAATATGATTAGCAGAATAAGGATTTAGCGTATCTCCTGACCCAAATATATTGTCATAGAAAATTACTGGATAAAAGAATAAAATAATCCATAGCAAATAGATAATAATCAATAAATATTTATTCATGATTGATTAAATATTTTGTGCTTTAGGCTATCAATCATATCTTTGTCTTCCTCATCTACTCTTAATAAGATATAAAAAGAGAAGTATAAAATAAAAATGAAGAATATAGCAGATAATAAGTATAAGCTTAGATTTAAAATCGATGATGAATAGTCGAGAAAACTTAGGGCATGTTTCTGAAAGATGATAGCTGACCCTGCAGTTAAAACTCCAGCAAACAAAGGCTTGAATAATTTGAGTGAAAAAACATTTAAACTGAGCATATAATAGTTCTCAAAGAATCTTAAAAAACTAATAAAGAATAAGGCGATTGTAGTAGCAGAGGCTGCTCCTATGATTCCATATTGAGGGATCAAGACAATGTTCATAATAATATTAACAATAAGAGCTACTAACACATTGAATAAATTTACATTTGAAAAGCCACTCATGGTCAGCGATGAAGATCCTAGACCAAAGAAAGCTTGAATCATTATTCCAGTTGCTAAAATTCTTAATGCCAAACTATTATCAAACTCACTTCCAAATAACATTAACATTTGACTCGAAAATAGTATTAAGAAAATAAATAAAGGGAGTGAAGATGCAAGTATCCATTTGGTTGATAATTGGTATATTTCTTTCATCTTCTCTGAATTATTCTGATAAAAATATTGAGAGAAAAGTGGTGCAAAGATACCTGCAAATGCAAATAGTATCATTCTAATAAGACCAGCAGTTCTTTCAATAGGGTGGTACATTCCTACTGCGCTTGCATCAGCAAAAATACCGAGCATCAGAACATCTATCCAGTGCATAATAATTCCAATTGCTGAAACAAACATAAGTGGTATAGAAAATCTTAGAATTTCCAGATTAAATGGAGTAGAAATAATTTTTTTGAAATCTATCGCTATAAATCTCTTTAGAAAAATTAGTATAGAGATCATGCCAATAATTGCAGACAAAAATGTAGGGATTAGAATAGCTATCTTTGCACCAAATGTTAGATAAGAAATAATCATAGAAAATAGTAGTACTGAAGGATTGACAATATGATTAACAAAAATTTTGTACTTTAATACTTTAAATCCTTGTGTAGCAAATGATGCAATTAACGTCGTTACTGTAAATGGTAATGTGAAAGCATAGAACTTGATAATATTAATTAAAAATGGATCTTCTTTTAGAAAATTCAATACAATCCATTCTGCAGAAAAATATAAAATAATAGCAAATAAAATACTTGATGTTAATCCCATCTTTAGAGATGAGTAGATACTATCTTTAGCATTTATGCTATCTTCATCTTCTCGACTAACGAATCTAAGCACTCCATTATCTAGACCCATTATAGCAAATATTTCTCCAATACGAGTGAACGCATTACCAAGAGAGTATAAACCTAACATCTGAGGACCCAACCATCTTGCCATAAAAATTGAGAATAAATAACGAAACACTGATCCTGTACTCATTCCTCCAAATGATGTAATAGCTTCGCTAGCGACTTTCTTACCTAAGCTATTCTGTTCCATTTCTCTCTCTCAATTTAAAATAAAT
>DASCOP010000105.1:0-4866 GCA_036012065.1 Fidelibacterota bacterium | reverse complement strand
GATCTTTTATTGCAGTACTGTATTATTATGGGTCTTCAAGGTGAACAGCTTAAAAATATTATTAGTCAAGCACATGTTGATGGCGGACATCCATATGTTTGGTTTGGAGGAGATACGGCTTCCAGCATATCGTCTATTACTGGAGGTATTGCTGACATTGCAGCTACAGGAACTACCATTTCTGCATCATATGGCGGAGGAGGCGGTGGCGGTGCTGGCGGTGGCGGTGCTGGCGGTGGCGGTGGCGGCGGTGCTGGTTAGAGCAATAACATAATATGAGCATAATAAAGAGAGAGGAATTGATATATGAAGCATATCTATTCTGCCAAAAAGGAGATGAAGGAGCTAATGATTATGGTAAACCAGTTTCATAATAATCTTCAACAATGAAAAGATTGTTAATACTATTACTATTCTTTGGATTAGTATTTGCTCAAGACTATCAAGCGACAATCATTAAATCTCCAAATGTAATTCCTACCGAAGACAGTAGGCTTAAGATTTTTTTGGGCGGTAGTATAGATATGGGGAAAGCTGAGAATTGGCAATCGAGAATAGAGATAGAATTATCAAGTTACGATGTCATCGTTTTAAACCCTCGCAGAGATGATTGGAACAAAGAATGGAAACCAATCAGCACTGATCAGAATTTTAGACAACAAGTAGAATGGGAGCTTGCAGCTTTAGAAGCTTCTGATGTTATTGTTATGTATTTTTCTCCAGGCTCTAAAAGCCCAATTAGTCTCATGGAATTTGGATTATATGCCAAAACAGGCAAGCTGCTTGTATTGTGTCCAGATGGATTTTGGAGGAAAGGTAATGTTGATATTGTATCAGAAGAATATAACGTATTTACAGTAGATACGTTTATCGAATTGATAGCTGAACTAAAAAAGCTTTTATAGGGATTTATGAAGTTAGAAAAACTAGCTAAATTAGTTCCTTCAGAATATCTTCTTAGAGTGATTCGGTCTTCTATGATGTCAAGATTTTCTAATCTTGAATTGAGAGACAAACAAAGAATAAAGATTGAATCACAAAGAAAGCAAAGAAATCAACCTCATACCGTTATATTTTTCTTTCAGTCGAACGACCCTTATTCAGCCTTAGCCGCTCAATTTCTTCATCAAATACAATCTTTATATGATATCAAATTAGAAATTTATTTAGTTGGAGAAGAAGGGTATGATGCACTTCCAGAGCCTGAAATGTATCGAAAATATGTATTCAGTGATGTGCAAGAAATTGCCCCATACTACGACATTGATTTTTCAAACACACATATTCCTTCTACAGAGGAAAAAGATCGTTTTTTGAGCCATTTATGTAGCTTAAATCAAGAGGAATTAATTGCCCAGCTTCCTAGTATAAGTTTAAAATTCTGGAGAGGAGAATTTTCGGGGAATACTTCTTCTAAAACAACCATTAAAAATACCTTGAATCAAGGGAATAAAAAACGTGATGAATGTGGTCATTATTTAGGAGGAATCTTCCATTATGGAGGAGAAAATTATTGGGGGATTGATCGTCTTAATTTTTTACTAAAACGCTTAGAAGCGTTAGGAGTAAGTAAAGGAATATCATTGCGTGTCAGTCCAGCATTAAATTCTTATCAAAGTCGCCAATTATCCGACATAAAACTCGAAATATTTTTCTCAGCAAATAGCCCATATACCTATTTGGCATTTGATCGTGTGAAGAAATTGGGAGAAACCTATGGAATGCCTATTGTAGTGCGACCTATTATGCCAATGTTAATGCGCAAAATGGATATATCACGAAGGAAGGGATTGTACATTCTTTCTGATGCAGCGCGTATTGCTAAAAAATTAAACATCCCTTTTGGTAAAGTAAAAACACCTATTGGATATCCTATACGTAGAATGTATTCGTTATTTCCATATGTAGATTCTCATGGTAAAGGATTTGATTATTTGCATAAATGCATGGAAGCAATTTTTGCAACAGGAAAAAATGTTGGATCAAAGTCTTTTTTGAGGGAATTGTTATCAGAATTAAACCTCAATATTGAGGAGGGGTTTAAAGATTTGGATACCAAAAATTGGGAAACTGAATTTGAACAGAATCGACTGGATATGTATCAGGTAAATTGTTGGGGAGCTCCCACTTTTAAATTATTTCATAAAAATGACAATATTCTATCAATATGGGGTCAGGATAGGATTTGGTTGCTTGAAGAAAAATTAAAGAAAATTTTTAAACAAACTTTATAAATTAAAAGTTGTATATTGTTTTTCTTTAGAGGAGTTAAAATGAAAATAAAACAAGAAAAAGTAAGAGAATTTCTCTCAACAAAAATTCACGAATTAAACGACGTTGTTGCAGACCTAGATACGCTTGTAACGGAAATGGGTTCAGAATATTTCCGAGTAAGTATTTTTGGTTCTGCGAGAATTGAACCCAACTCAAAAGAGTATAAAAAAGTACACAGATTAGCAAAAGAATTGGCATCTAATGGAGCAGATATTGTTACCGGTGGTGGTCCTGGGCTTATGGAAGCAGCAAATGCTGGAGCAAAAGAGGGTGGATCAAATTCAAAATCTTATGGAATTAGAATAGAATTGCCATTTGAATCAGGATTTAATAATCATATAGATACTAAATTTAATCACAAAAGATTCTCTTCTCGATTAGACGAATTTATGAGACTTAGCCATGCTATCGTAGTGACACCTGGCGGCGTTGGTACTTTGCTTGAATTTTTCTTTGCTTGGCAGTTGATGCAAGTTAATCATATTTCATCAAGACCAATCATTCTTGTTGGGTCAATGTGGCATGGATTAATTGATTGGATTAAGGAAAATTCCTTAAAAAGAGAACTTCTTAGCAAGGAGGATTTTGATAACATTTATGTTGTTGATAATATACAAGAGGTAACCAAGATGTTGAAACCTCATATCGAAGCATTTTATAAAGATAAGACTGAAAAATAAATCTTATTTAACATATGATAATTGAATCCTGATTTATTTATTCCTAGATTAGCACAGGTAGCCAACTAAAAATTAATCATTAAAAAGGAGACAGTTATTATGTATTTAAAAGTATTAGATAATAAACTCGATGAATTTCATTTACTTAAACATCCCTTTTATGTTGCATGGAATGAAGGAGAATTAACCCAAGAAATTTTACAAGACTACGCTGAGCAGTATTATCAGCATATCAAAGCATTTCCGCGTTATATCAGCGCAACACACTCGTTATGTGAAGATATTGAGCAACGCAAAATTCTCTTAGACAATCTAAGCGATGAAGAAGATTTTGAAAAAGATCACCCAATGCTTTGGAAGCAATTTGCATTAGCGGTAGGGGCAGATAAAAACGATGTAGAAACAATTAAGCAAGCAGACTTTACTAAAGATATGATTGCTAATTTTTTCAGACTTGCACGTTCTAGTTATGCAGAAGGATTAGGGTCATTATATGCATATGAGCGTCAAGTTCCTGAAATTGCAGATACGAAAATCAAAGGACTGATTGAGCATTATAATGTATCCTCAGATGTAGGGCTAGAATATTTTGTTGTTCATAAAGATGCTGATGTAGAGCATCGTGAACAAAGTGCTATCTTAATGAATCAGTTATCTGAAGAAGATAGAAAACTTGCTGAAGAAGCAGGAATGTCTACAGTAAAGATGCTATGGAGTTTTCTCTCAGGTCTCTGTGAGAAATATGACATTAAAATGGAAGGAAATTAAATATGCGATACCTAACGATAAGTCTTTTTGTTTTTTCTTCAATGGTTTTTGCGCAGAATGAAGACTTAACAACTAAAATTTCATCTGGATGGGGTGTATATGGAGGGGTTCAATCTATGCAAGTGTCAGGCGTAGAAGATGATGCAAGCGATGAAGAACTTGGCAGTTACTCTACAGATCGTTTAAGCTCATTTTATATTGGTGTTTGGAAAAGTACTGACTGGAAAATTGGTTCATTGCCAGTCACTATTGGTGCTGAATTAGGACATCGAGGAACTGTATCAAAGATTGATATTGAATTTTCTGATGGCCAAACTTTAGATTTCAAAGCCGATATATTAATTACCTATCTTGATTTATGGGCATCAGCCAATTATGCTATGTCAGATAAGTTTAATTTGTGGATTGGTCCTATGGTAGGTATTCATCTGGACGATAAAATTAAATTCTTTGGTCTTGATATTACAGAGAGCGAAGAAATTGATTTAGGCTTTGATGACAATGATTATGGAATTCTTCTAGGTGCTGGATATTCACTAACAGATAATATGAGTTTGAATTTTGGTGTTTATCGTGGATTAAAAGATCATAATCCTGGCAAGTTTAATAATCTATTTTTAGATATTGGATATAGTTTCTAATCTGAATAGAGCGCTATTCACAGCCGCAAGAGGTGTTGTATATTTTGTCCCAATCCATATTTGTTGATACAGGAACACCTTCAAATCTTGCAATAAAAACAAACCAATGTTTTGTAAAGGCTAGGCTAGGTATAATATATTTTTTCCTACCATCTTTTTTACAGGGCTTCAACATAAAATATCCTTTTTTTCGCCCCAAAGCAATAAAAGTAACAAAAGATGATTTCGATCCAAATTTTGGATGCAATCTGTTGTAAACATTGGAAGCAGTTACTGGATTATCTTCAAGGAATCTTGCCATAATATATAACATAGCAACCCTTGTTTGTACAGACTTTAAGAAGAAACTTCGTGCAGATTCATGTTCTGGATTCGATTCTGACGAAGTCATTCCATCAAATATATTTCTTGTTTTTATTCCGCAACGCTCTTTTGTTTTAATTTCTTTCATTCTAATACTGCATCACCAGTTCCATCCGGCTTGTTTTGATACACGAATTTTA
>DASCOP010000104.1:0-5551 GCA_036012065.1 Fidelibacterota bacterium | reverse complement strand
ATGTCTAAAGATATTCCTGATTCTAAACAAATTGCACAAGTTGCTACAATTTCAGCAAATGATGATCAGGAAATTGGTTCAAAAATTGCTGAAGCAATGGATAAAGTAGGTAAAGATGGAGTAATTACTGTTGAAGAATCAAAAACTGCTGAAACTTATCTTGAGTTTGTCGAGGGTATGCAGTTTGATAGAGGTTATTTATCTCCATACTTTGTTACTAATTCTGATTCTATGGAAGCAGACTTAGATGAACCTTTTGTTTTAGTTCATGACAAAAAAATTAGCAATATGAAAGATTTATTGCCATTGCTTGAAAAGGTAGTGCAGGCTGGAAGACCTATTCTTATTATTGCTGAAGATATAGAAGGAGAAGCACTTGCAACGCTTGTTGTAAATAAATTAAGAGGTACATTCAAAGTGTTGGCAGTAAAAGCTCCAGGGTTTGGTGATAGAAGAAAATCTATGCTTGAAGATATTGCTATTTTAACTGGTGCAACTGTTATATCAGAAGAACAAGGATATAAACTTGAAAATGCTACTTTGGAGTTCTTAGGATCTTGTAAAAAAGTGGTTAGTGATAAAGACAACACAACATTGGTTGACGGAAATGGAAAAAAATCTGCTATCAGTGCAAGAGTCAATGAGATTAGAGTGCAAATTGAGAAGACAACCTCTGATTATGATCGTGAAAAAATGCAAGAAAGACTAGCAAAATTATCAGGAGGAGTTGCTGTCCTTAATGTTGGAGCTGCTACTGAAGTAGAAATGAAAGAAAAGAAAGCCAGAGTAGATGATGCTTTACATGCAACTAGAGCTGCTGTAGAAGAAGGGATTGTTCCTGGTGGTGGAGTAGCGCTTTTGAGAGCAAGCTTAGAACTTAAAAAAGTAAAAGCGACAACAAGCGAACAGGTTGGAGTAGATATTATGAAACGAGCATTAGAAGGTCCAATACGTCAAATTTGTGCCAATGCAGGCGTAGAATCTTCTATTATTGTTCAGAAAGTGCTTGAAGGAAAGAATGATTTTGGATATGACGCCAGAAATGATGAGTATGTTAATATGTTCAAAGCTGGAATTATAGATCCAGCTAAGGTTGCTAGAGTTGCTGTAGAAAATGCTGCCTCTATATCTGGACTTTTATTAACAACTGAAGCGGCTATTACAGATCAGCCTGAAGATGATCCTCCAATGCCTGGCGGAGCCCCTGATATGGGCATGGGCGGCATGGGCGGCATGGGCGGCATGATGTAATGTTTTCATTTATCACAAAATAAATACATAAAAAACCCTCATCTTTGATGGTTTTTTGTTTGTAATATTGTCTATGGAAAAAATTGCAATAAAAGATATCAAATTAGTTGGATTTCATGGTCTATATGAAAATGAAAAGAGGGATGGTATTAATCTAAGTTTTGATATAGAATTATATTTTAAAGATGAAATCAATAATAACTTTGATGACATAGAAAAAACCATTAATTATATTGAAGTGATCGATCTTGTTAAACGTATTAATTCTTCTGCAAATTTTGATTTAATAGAGACATTATGCAATAGGATTCTTAGTGAAATAATGGAACTTTATAGCCCATTGAAATCAACTGTAAGAGTAAGAAAATATAAACTGCCAATAGATACAAAACTCAATTGTGTTGAAGTGGAGATGACGAAAGAAAACAATGTCTGATACTATTTATTTATCTATAGGATCAAATTTAGGTGATAAAGAGTCTAATATCGCTTCATGTATTGCTATGCTTGGCTCTTATGTAGAAAATAAAGAAATAAGAACCTCTTCTTTTTATTTGTCAGAACCTCTATATAATACTAATCAACCTACATTTATCAATATTATTGTTGAGTTAAATACAACATTTACTCCATTTCAATTTTTAGATAAAATTTATGATATAGAAAAGATGTTAGGTCGCAGTATTGATAGAGAGAGAAATGCTCCAAGAACAATTGATATCGATATTATTCTCTTTGGAGACGCTTTTATGGAAACTCCTCAACTTACTATTCCACATTCTCATGCTTTATTACGTAAATTCGTACTTGTTCCATTAGCTGAACTTGTTCCAGATAAGATTTTTCCTGGGACTAAGCATAAGATAATTGATTTATTAAAAAAATGTCCTGATACTTCAGCAGTGGATAAACACTTAATCGATAAGAAAGCATGAGCGAATTAGATTCATATATTGCAATAGAAGGCCCTATAGGGGTTGGAAAAACCAGTTTAGCAGAAATGATTGCTGAAAAGCTCAATACTAGAAAAGTATTTGAAGATTTTAAGAAGAATCCATTCTTAGAAGAGTTCTATGAAGATCCAGATAATAATGCTCTACAAACTCAAATATGGTTTTTGTTGCAGAGATATCAACAGCAGCAGAAAGAGATTAAACAATTAAATGCTTTTCAAAAGGGCGTAGTTACTGATTATATGTTTGAAAAAGATAGACTGTTTGCTGAGTTCACTTTAAGATCTCAGGCTGAGTTTGAGCTATACTCTAATGTTGCAGATATTTTAGAAAAAGATATTATCAAACCAGATATGGTAGTGTATTTACAGGCAGAAACTCCACGATTAATGAAAAATATTAAACAAAGAGGACGTGATTTTGAAAAGGGTGTTACCAGTGCGTATATCAATCAGGTTAATGAAAAATATCAAGAGTTCTTTGTAAATTACGATGAAAGACCTCTCCTTGTTATTAATGCTAACAATATCGACTTTGTTAACAATCCTGATGATTTCGATAATCTATTAGAAGTTATACAGGAGCCTGCACAAGGAAGAAAGTATTTTAACCCTTCATAAATTATGTTAAAGTGGATAATAGCAGCTGTTATAATTTTTGTAATATATAGATTGTTTAGCAAGCAAGAAAGCGTGACTGTGAGAAGAAAAAAAAGAGATACAAAAATAGACTATAAAAAAGTTGAGGATGCAGAGTTTGAAGATCATGAATAAATACAGTCATATATTGTCACAATTCTTATCCAAGATTGCGGTAAATCTACTTATCCTTGTAATAATTTCTTCTACATTATGTTCTCAAGAAAAAAATCATAATCTTAATTTTATCTTTGCAAATAATGGATATGGATTTGGATATGAATTAGAAAAATTCTTAAGAGATGACTTATCTATTGGTACTGACTTAAGATTTTATGATATCAGAGCTGATGAATACCCAATTTATGACCCTTTTTATAATCAATATAAGGTCATAGGTGAAAAGAACATTACAATGCTACCTCTTTATTTCAAATTAAACTTCTATCCATTTCAGGGAAAGATTGCAAATAATTTTGAACCCTATGTACTTTTCTCCGTTGGGCCAATGATATCAATTGATGGAGATGAAAATATCAGGAGCTTCTCAAAGAGATGGTCTGATGCAGATACTCAAATTAATCCAGGAGGGTCTATAGGTTTTGGAATTAATTTTAACACCAATGCTCAAAATAGTCTTTCATTTGGGCTTGGATATGATTATCTAAAAGTGAAAGAGCCTATTCATGATAAAAGGGATTATGGTGGAGCATTTCTATATTTAAAATATAAGATTAATCGTGAGTAAATTCTCTTTTGTAAATAAAAAACATGTTCAAAATAATACTTTTTTTTTGGATCAAGATGAATCTCATCATTTAATTAATGTATTACGCCTTAAGTTAGATTCTAATATATGGCTGACAGATGGAGAGGGTGGTACTTATTATTGTAAGGTTAATAATTTTACCGATAAGAATATAGTTGAAGGTTGTATATTAGATTCCTACAGTAATCAGAATGAACTGGATTATCATATACACCTTGGATTACCAATTATCAAGAAATCAAGAATGAAGATTGCAATCGAAAAATCCGTAGAGTCTGGTATAAAAGAGCTAACTCCATTAAGCTTAGATAGATCGATAAAATCTAATATTTCCTTAGAGAAAATAGAATCTATTATGCGCTCTGCAACCAAACAATCTACGAGAAGCATATTGCCAAAGACTAATCCTATATCTCAACTAGAAGACTGGTATGATCCAGAAGCATTAAATATTGTAGCTTCAATCGAATCAATAGATACTTTGACAAGTTTTAAAGATCAAATATTTAAAGCTATTGATAAAAAAAAGAATATATCAATTCTGCTTGGTCCTGAAGGTGGATTTTCTTCAAAAGAAAAAGAGTTTATTTATGATAATAAATTTCTTAAAGTTAGTGTTGCTAAAGCAGTATTAAGATCAGAGACTGCTATAGTATCGATTTTATCGATTTTAAATGAAATAATGGTTCAATATGAATAAAACAATTTTTCAAAAGATTATAGATAGAGAAATTCCTTCGAATATTCTTTATGAGGACAATGACATAATTGCTATCGAAGATATTAATCCTGTTGCTGAAGTGCATGCTATCATAATACCTAAGAAATGTATTCCAACATTAAATGATCTGGACCCAATGGATGCTGATATTGTAGGTAAGATGGTCTTAGTAGCAAAGAACCTTGCAAAAGAATTTAAGATTGATAAATCTGGTTATAGGACAGTTTTCAATTGCAATGATGATGGAGGACAAACTGTTTATCATATCCATCTTCATTTAATTGGAGGAAGAAAATTAAATTGGCCGCCCGGATAGATTTATGCATATTTCAAAATTAGAATTATTTGGATTTAAATCGTTTGCTAAAAAACAAACTATACTGTTAGACAGTGGAGTAACGGGTATAGTTGGACCTAATGGTTGCGGGAAGACAAATATCGTAGATGCAATTAGGTGGGTATTAGGAGAGCAAAAAACTTCTAGATTAAGAAGCTCTAAAATGGAAGATGTTATTTTCAATGGAGCCTCAAATATAAAGCCTCTAGGGCTCTGCGAAGTGTATCTAACAGTACAAAATGATAAGGGTTTATTGCCTATTGAATATGATGAAGTAGAGATTGGTAGAAAATTATATCGAAATGGTGATAGTGAATACTTTATTAATAGAACTGCTTGCAGATTAAAAGATATATATAATCTATTTGTTGATACAGGAATGAGCTCAGATGCTTATTCTGTTATCGAGCTCAATATGATTGAACAAATATTGTCAGACAAGGACGATAGTAGACGTTCCATGTTTGAAGAGGCAGCTGGTATAAATAAATATAAATCACAGAGACGTTCTGCCTTAAAGAAATTTGAATTAAATAATAGAGACTTAGAAAGAATCGATGATATTATTATTGAAATTGAAATGCAAGTCAAGAGTCTTGAGTTGCAGCTCAAGAGATTTAAGAGGCATGAAAAATTAAGCATCCAATTGCAAGAGATAGAAATAAAACTAGCTTCAGCAAAGATTGTTGAATTAGAGAAAACAATTAAACCTCTTGAGTCTTTATTGAAGAAGAAAAACACTTTATTAAAGAAAAACACTTCTAAAAAAGAGTCTGAAAGTGTTGAGCTCACGGATGCAAGAGATTTTTATTTAGCAGAAAAAAATATTCTAGATACAATGAAAGTCAATGTTGATAATCTTACTGAAAACTTATTAAAGGA
>DASCOP010000103.1:0-2783 GCA_036012065.1 Fidelibacterota bacterium | reverse complement strand
TAGAGGTTGCAGCACAGTTAGCTATTGAGTCTAAACATAGAGATGCAGCTCTTATTGTTAAGAAATTACTATTATCAAATCCTGTAAATCCAGAATACTTGAAGTTATATATTGAATCAATTGAAGAGGGAAATCATCTTAGTGAAATAGAATCTTTATTGGAAAACAAAGAGATAAAATCAAATCCATTTATTAATAATCTATATAATCAATTAGCTTACGAATATTTAATAAATGGATATTATGATAAATCTGAAGAATTTTTTGAAAAATCATTAGAAATAAACGACAAAGATAGGTTTGCGTTATATTATCTATCTACGCTATATAGAGAATCGGCAAAATTTGATCAGTCTATCCAACTATCTGAGCAGCATATTAGGCTTTATCCTAATGATAAAGAAGGATATATAAATAAGAGCATATCGCTATTAAACATACAGAGATTTAGTCTTGCAAAAGACCAATTATCAGAAGCTTTAGAATTATTTCCTGAAGATTTTCAAATCAATTATTTCTTAGGATTAGCTCATTATTCATTACAAGAATTTGAGAGTGCGGAGATCTTTTATAAGAAAGCCTTATCAATTGATACAAACTCTATTGTAGCTATGCATGCATTAGCTATGGCATATGACCAGAATAAAAAATGGGAAGAATCAGATCAGCTCTATACCGAATTAATTGCACTGAATACTAACGATGCTCAAGCATACAATAATTATGCATATAGTTTGATAGAAAGAAATGAAGATGTGGACTATGCATTAACTTTAGCAAAGAAAGCAATCGAGTTAAGCCCAAAAACGTCATCCTACCTGGACACAATTGGTTGGATATATTTTAAGTTAAATGATTTAGAAAAAGCAAAAGAGTTTATTGGTGAAGCTATTGTATATGACGAATCTAGTTCGGTAATATTAGAACATTATGGAGATGTGCTAATAAAATTAGACGAGATAGATGAGGCATTAATTTTCTATAATAAAGCTCTTGATTTAGACAAAGAGAATACAGATTTAATAGAAAAGATTTCTAGTTACAATTCTAGAGTACCAAATGAATAAATGGTTAATATGTCTATTTCTCATTTTGATTGGTTGTTCATCGAATCAGAATTTTGTTTCTATTAATAGTGGAAATCATGCAGATATCGAAATTTTAGAGAAAGATTTTTCCAGAGTTTTTGGATCTGGTAAGCTCATAGGAAAAGGACAGTCAAATTTTTCATCAAACTTTGTATTCGAATCAAAAGATGATTTCTCATATATTGTTTTCAAAGACATTATAGGAAGAAGGTTATTTTTAGTAGAAATGGATAAGGATAATACTCGATATGTTAATATGAGGAAAAATGAAGAAATAGAAATAGAGGATTTTAATAAATTTTTTCCTATAGCTACCAAATTTGATGCTAACACTTACAAAAGATTATTATGGGGAACACCAGATGTATTTGAAGATTTACAGGTTAGGACCGAAAATCTTTTTTTGATATCAACAAAGTTAATTAGTCTTGATGGTGTTAACTTCCTAAATGAGTTAACATTTTCTTTGAATAATGATAAACAGAAATATACAATACTTTTTACACGAAGAAATTTTGAGATATAGATGAAGTTATCCATTATTATTCCGATTTATAACGAACAAGAGTCTTTAGACAACCTATTTAAAGAGCTTACAGATATTTTTGCACATCAATCTGAAACTGAGATTATTTTTATCAACGATGGATCTACAGATAAGACTCTATCTATGTTAGAAGATAAAATCAAAAATTACTCTAGGTGGAAGATTATTAATCTTTATCGGAACTATGGAAAGTCTATTGCATTGCAAGCAGGATTTGATACTGCAAGAGGAAAGATTATTGCTACAATGGATGCTGACCTACAAGATAATCCTAAGGAAATATATCGTTTAATTGATGAACTAAATAAAGGATATGATGTTGTCTCTGGTTGGAAGAAGAATCGAAAAGATCCGTTTGAAAAGAGAATTGCATCAAAAGTCTTTAATTTTTTTGTTAGAATTTTTAGCGGTCTTAGAATACATGACTCCAATTGTGGAATAAAAGTATTCACAAAAGAAGTGACAGATACGTTAACTCTTTATGGAGGGAGGCATAGATATATATCTCTTCTCGCTCATCAGAAAAATTTTTTAATTTCAGAAATTATTGTTGATCACAGAGAAAGAGAATTTGGTATATCTAAATACGGAGCAAAACGTTATTCAGACGGCTTTTTTGACTTTTTAACTATATTATTCTTAGGTAGGTACATGGATCGTCCACTACATTTTTTTGGGTCTCTAGGATTTGTTTCAATTTTAATGGGGCTTATTACTGAGATTTACATTTTATATCTAAAATACATTTTATTGGATTCTTTCCAACAGCATGTAGCATTAATCATCTTTGGAGCAATTTTGATTATTGTAGGACTTCAACTTTTTACTTTCGGCTTAATGGGTGAATTAATAGTCAACAAAAAATATAAAGATAGAAATTATATCAAAGAAATAATTGAGTAGTCGATTAAAGATTGTTACCATAGGTCCATTTCCTCCTCTAAGAGGTGGCATTTCTGATTTTCACGAATCTTTAGTCAAACAACTTAGTAAAAGAAATGATGTTACAGTTCTAAATTTCAAATCACTATATCCAAAGATACTTTTTCCAGGAAAGTCTCAATACGGAACTAATGAAAGTAGATTTAAGAATGTTTACACTGTTCTCAACTCTTTAAATATTATTAGTTGGATTAAAGGTAAGTCTC
>DASCOP010000102.1:0-9864 GCA_036012065.1 Fidelibacterota bacterium | reverse complement strand
ATATATGATTTAATTAATCTCATAGGGATGGGAAATTATTTGTAAAGTAAGTTAGAATCAAGTTACTGTTTTTTTATTTTATCGATATAGTTAGTAGAGCTATATCCATCGTGGAACTGTAATAGCTTTACTTGTCCACCAGAATAAATAACTTCGCTTGAACCTACAACGGTCTCTACTGTATAATCTCCACCTTTAACTAAAATATCTGGCATAATTATTTTAATCAATTCCAATGGAGCTTGTTCCTCAAAACTAACGACATAATCTACATACTTTAGTTCTGAAAGTATTAAGGCTCTATCGGATAAGGAATTAATTGGTCTTGATGGTCCTTTTAGTTCTTTTACTGATTTATCTGAATTAATACCAATCACTAATATATCCCCTAAAGACTTTGCTTCTGATAAATATCTAATGTGCCCTACATGTAAAATATCAAAACAGCCATTTGTAAATACAATTTTTTTACTATCTTTCTTATGATCATTGATAGCGTTTATAACATTGTCTAGCTGATATTTACTATTGTTCATTTCTTAATTTAATAATTTGATCTTTAATACCCATTGTAATCTTATTACGATCTTCGTAGGAACTATTTTTTGTATTAATAGGACTACCAAAAATAATGGTTATAATATTTGGATTATTTGAAAACAATGATCTATTCCACCAACTATATGAACCGGTAATCGCAACAGGAATAATGGGCATTCCTGTATCAATTCCAAAGATTGCAGCTCCTTTTTTAAAATCCTGTAAATTTCCATCTTTTGATCGTGTTCCTTCTGGAAAAATAGCAACTGAACGAGGGTATTTTTCCATATCTAGCCTTAAAGATTCTAATGATTTAACAGCTTCTTTATTATTCCTACGATCGACTAAAACAAATCCTGCTATTTTAATAATAATATTAAATATAGGGATTCTATCTAGCTCTTTCTTCGCAACAAAAACTAAGTATTGATTTACTGCTACTAATAAAAGTGGAATATCAATTAACGAAGAATGATTAGGTGCAAAGACATATTGTTCTTTGCTGTTCAAATTTTCTTTGCCAAGAACTCTAAGTTGAACACCAAATAGCATTGCTAATGTCTTACCCCATTGAATGCCATAGTATTTGAAATTGCTTTTCTTTTTTGAAAGTAATATTGAAAACATTGACAGCAGACCATAAAAAAAGGTCCATATAAGGAGGTTTAGATAAACCCAAATCTTCTTCAATTATTTAATCTCCGCTATACCCATATAAGGTTGCAGAGCTACAGGAATATTTACAGAACCATCTTTATTTTGATGGGTCTCTAAAAGAGCAGCAAAAATTCTTGGAGTTGCAAGACCTGATCCATTTAATGTATGCAAATAATCTACTTGCCCATCTTTATTTCTAAATCTAATATTACCTCTTCTAGATTGAAAATCTTCAAAGTTGCTACATGAAGATACTTCTAACCATTTTTCTTCACCTGGCGCCCACACCTCTAAATCATAACACTTTGCCGCAGAAAAACTTAAGTCTCCACTACATAATTCTATAATTCTATAGTCTAATTCTAGTAAATCTAATATTTCTGTAGCCTGTTCAGTAAGAGATTCTAATTCATTATATGAAGAATCTGGATGTACAAATTTCACTAATTCAACTTTATTGAATTGATGTACTCTTAAAAGACCTCTAGTATCTTTACCATAGGAGCCAGCTTCTCGCCTAAAGCAGGCAGAATAAGCTAAATAATACTTTGGTAAATCAGATAATTCTAGAATCTCGTCTTGATGAATATTAGTTAATGATACTTCTGCAGTGGGTATCAAGTATAGTTCATCTTTTTCAATATGATACATATCTTCATGAAACTTGGGTAATTGACCTGTTGTAGTAGCAGAATCTGGTCTTACTAAAAATGGAGTAAAAAACTCTGTATAATTATAGTTTTTTAAATGAAAATCAATCATAAAATTGATTAATGCTCTCTCGAGCAATGCTCCATTTCCCTTATAAAGAGGAAATCCTGCACCAGATATTTTTGCCCCTCTTTCGAAATCAATTAAATCAAGGTCTTGCGCAATATCAATATGATTCTTTGGCTTAAAATCAATCTTCTTTTTTGAAGGACAATCTTTAGTTACCACATTTTCTTTCTCTGATTCTCCAATAGGAACTGAGCTATGCGGAACATTTGGAATCTCCAATAACATATTATTTAAAATAGTAGATTTATCTCTATGTTCACCTTCAAGATCTTTAATTGTTTTTGATAATTCTTTTAATTTTGCAAATACAGATTCATCTGATTTTCCTTGAGATTTTAAAATACCAATTTCTTTTGATTGTTTATTTTGCTCTGATTGTAAATCATTTAATCTTTTTGTTAATTCTCTTAAATCAATATCAGCTTTCACAATGCTCTCAAAGTTGATAGATTTATCTTTATTTTTTACACTTTCTTCAATTGAAGATTGATTTTCTCTTATGTGTCTTATATCAATCATATTATAATTTAATTAATTCTTCTAAGATATTAACATTAATCGTTTCTATAGTGATATTTTCTTTATCTATGATTTTAATATCATATAATCCTGATTCTGCAATTTCTATATGATTAAAATAATAATCTGATATAGGATTTAGATAAAGCTTTTGCTCTTTTATGTATATACCATCTTTATAAATATGAGCAATAAATTCTCTTTTCTCTTTATCAGTACGATTTGCAAAACCATATATAAACACTGACTCATTTACATAATAATTATCATTACCTAGAAAAAATTTATAGCTTAGATCTTTGTTTTTAGAAACCCAGCGTATTGCTTCTTGGAAATATGTATTATCTCCACTCAATATATATTGATAAAAAGATTTATCATTTATTAATACGGATTTAAAATGGTTTTTAGAAAAAAATGTTTTCTTTGATATGTTTTGCAATTCATTTTCGATTGAAAAGTCTAATCCAAATAAAGGGGCTATTTTTATAAATGACTCTAGGTTCTGGTTGTCACCTGTCAATGCGATTAGAGAAGTATTCTCTGAATAAATCTTTTTAATAAAAAGATTAAACCATCGATCTGATATAGGAATTGCAGGAAAATTATCAAATATGACTATATCATATCTTTTAAACCAGAAATTTTCAAAGTCATGTTGATGAGTACCAATTGTAGGGAAAAAATGATCAAAATCATTGTCTATTTGGCTAATGATAGCTTTAGAATTATAATTAAGAGATCCGCTAATAAGAGCGACATTAAGCTTCTCTGATTTCAAGCTAGTGCTAAAAGAATGCCTATTGTTAGATATATTATCTTCTAATTTTAAACTAGAAATTTTTACATCAAAAATACTGTCAAAATTGATATTGTCGCTAACAAGAAATGATTGAAAATAAGTATGTTTATTATTATATAATTTTATTTGATCAGACGCGATTAATTTTACACCATTAGATAACGTAATCTGTGTTAACCCCTTTCCATTCTGGTTGTTGATTTCAATATCAATATAAATAGAATTCTTCTCAAAACGATTTGGATATACGATGACATTCTTGATTGATATATCTACTTCATTATCTGGTGTCTCTGATTCAATTATTTCGGTAGAATCATCATCTAAAATCTCATCTATTTCTACAGAAGAATTAATGATATTGATATAAATTGCTGAAAATATTGCTATAAAAACTGAGATCCAAAACCAATTATACTTATTTATATTTATAACTAAGGAACCATTCCTCTTGAGTAAGCAGAAAAATTGATACCAATTTTAGCTGAATTATTATTTATTTTTTTTTCTGCTAAAAATGCAATCATATCTGCATTATCTGTACAATATTTTAATGATGGAAAGATAATTTTTTTATTTATCTTACCTAGTTTCTCTCTTAGTCTTTGATTAGCGGCAACACCTCCACAGACTATACCAGTATCAATATTTAAATCATCCATAGATTTTTGCAATTTACCAACTAAACAATCAACAATTGCTTCCTGATAGCTTGCCGCAATATCTTTTAAATCATATTTGTTATTATTAATGCAGTTAATCAAAGATGTCTTAAGTCCGCTAAAACTAAAATTATAAGTTCCGTCATTAAGAATGGGACGTGGAAAATCTATTAACTCTTTATTTCCACCTATTGCTAATTTTTCTATCTCTGGTCCACCTGGATAATTTAGTCCTAATGTTTTAGCCCCCTTATCAAAAGCTTCTCCACAGGCATCATCTAAAGTTTCTCCTAATAAAGTATAGTCGAACAAATCTTTAACAAGCCATATCTGAGTATGCCCACCAGAAACAAGCAAATTGATAAAAGGAGGGTCTAATGTTTCAAACTCTATAAATGCTGAATTCAAATGTGCCTCTAAATGGTTAATAGGAACAATAGGTATTCCCAAACCCTGAGATATTCCCTTTGCAAAAGAAATACCTGATAGCAATGATCCCATTAATCCTGGCCCACTTGTTACTGCAATTGCCTCTAATTGCGAATAGTCTAATTTGGCATCTCTAAGAACTTTTTCAGTAATTTCAGGTAAAAATTTTTCATGCTCTCTTGATGCAATCTCTGGAACTACACCACCAAATTTTGTATGAATAGACTGTGTTTTTGTATAGCTTGAAATTATTTTTGAATTATCGCATATAGCGACGCCAGTTTCATCGCACGATGTCTCTATTCCTAAAATGATCAATTGATTTCTTTTATAACTAAGATTTCTAAATTATTTGGAGAGAGATCTTTCCATTTCATAATAGTATCAGGAATCTTTATTACTGGTGAATAAAACTGCTTATCGGCTTTCCAAGATTTCTCAAAATTAATCATGACCTCTATATCGCTAGATGTGGTTCCAGCAATTTCATTTAAACCTCCAACAATAGTGAGCGAAACTGTAGCAGGATTAACAAATACATTTATATCATTAGGTTTATTAATTAGTTTAACTGGAATACCTGTCACAATTGTTTCACTAATTGGTTGAATATCAACATAGCCTTGAACTTTCTTTGGATCGAAATTAACAAGCTTGTTTGGATTTATAATAGATAATTCTCTTTCTATTGATAATACTAAACTTTCTATAGTATCTTTTTCAGTATTAACAAATGCAATAGTATCTACAACTTCTTGCGGTCCTCCAATGCTAATAGAATCTGGGATAAAAACTTGATTCCCAACTTGTACGTATCCTGGTTCTGTTGAAACAATTACTTGAGATCGAATTGGCACTTTCTTGACTAAGTATTGATCTAAATTAATCTTTATATTTCTAGGAGAGATAACTTCTACAAACTCTAAATCTAAAGAAGGTGGTAAGACTATCTTTTCAGGATTATCTTTATAATATTGGTCTAGTTCAAAATTATATTCATCTGCAATTCGACTTAAATCTAAAACAGCTTTATAATCTTCATAAAAACTATCAAAGAATTGTAGCCAAATAAACGCTCTACCTGAACCCTTTAGAGTTACAATAATACTTTCAGGAACTTCTTCTTTATAAGTCTTCTGTTCTTGTAAGTTGCGTGCAACTAAAGGAATCTTTGTTGTAACTGAATAAGTATCTTCGCTCTTAATGAAAAACCAAAAGATAAATGCAATAACAAAAGAATATAAAAGTCTTTTAATCTGGTTAGTATTATTCAACATTAGGTTGATCAAGCATTAAGATGACATTCTTATCTTGTTCTTTAACCTCAACAACTAATAAATCGATAGTGTCACCCGGTTCAATAGAAGTTAAATAATCTTTTTTTAATTCTTGTGAAATTTTATCTGAAGGAACAAGACCGATTACGTCATCATCCATATCAATTAGAATACCAGAATCATTTATATCTAAAATAGTACCTTTAAGCTTATCGCCTGAAGAATACTTTTCTGTTATAGCAGGCCATGGGCTTTCTATTAAATCTTTAACACTTAGTAAAATTTTTCGATCTTTATCTGATATAGCTATAACAATAAATTCAATTGTATCGCCTTCATTAACAAACTCTTTTGGGTGTAAAGGAGTTTTTTTCCAATGAAACTCTGTATTTCTTAGAAATCCTTCAATATCCTTTCCTAAGTCTATATATGCTCCAAATTTTGTAATCTTATTAACTGTTCCTTTTTTCTTATCTCCGATACTTACTTTTGAAGATATATCGTCCCATGGATCTGGAGTTAATTGTTTAATCCCTAGACTAACTTTCTGCTCATTAGCATCAATAAATAGAATCTTTGAATCTAATGAATCACCTACCTTGTATTGATCTTGCAGATTTTGAATATTTTTTGTCCATGATATCTCAGAAATATGAATTAATCCCTCAATCCCTTTTTCTATCTCAATAAAAACACCATAATTCATAATACTAACAATTTTACCTGTGACTGAATCTCCGACACTATACTTATCTGGTATCGATTTCCAAGGATTCTCGACTAATTGTTTTAATCCTAATGATATTCTTGAGGTCTGTTCATTATAGTCAATGATTTGAACTGTAATCTCATCTCCTATAGATACAATCTCAGATGGGTGATTAATTCTGCCCCATGAAAAATCGGTAATATGGATTAATCCATCTACTCCGCCTAAATCAACAAAGGCTCCAAAGTCAGTAATATTTTTTACCAGCCCTTGAAGTTGTGCACCTACTTCAATTCTTGTCATTAATTCCTGTCTTTTTTCGTTTAAAGATTCTTCTAATATTGCTTTTCGAGACACAACAAGATTCTTCCTTAATTCATCAACTTTTACAATCTGAAAATCAAACTCTTTATTAATCAAATCATCGAAATTTTTAATAGGCTGAACATCTGCTTGTGATCCTGGTAAGAATGCTTGTATAACTCCTAGGTCTACAACAAGACCTCCTTTAACACGTTTAATAATTTTTCCTTGTACAGGCTCAGCATTTTCACAAAACTCTTTTAGCTCATCCCACCTCTTAATAAAATCTGCTTTATATTTTGATAGAGTGATATTACCATCAGTATCTTCAAATTTTTCAAGAAATATATCAATGTTAGAGCCAATTTCAGGTAAATCTTTATTATTAAATTCTGACCTATTAATTAATCCTTCTGATTTAAAACCTATATCTACCATAATATCGCTATCACTAATACCAATGACTTTTGCTGATATGATTTGATTTTCTGATATATCGTTAAAGGTTCCTTGGTATTCTTCTAAATAATCATCAGATACATTATCTGTTTTCACTTCATCTTCCTTACCAGAAATCACCTTGATATCTGCAAATAGATCTTTACTTAAATAATCTTTAATTGTCTTTTTAGAAGGTACTTTCTCTTCTGCAGTTTTTTCTTCTGATATTGTCTCAACAGTTTCTTGCTCTACTACTATTTCTTCCACTTCTTTGTTTACGTCTTGTTCAGGTTGATTGTTCATATTATTTAGTTTCTTTCAATGTGTTTATAGATTTGATTAACTTGATCATCAATAGTACAGTTTGATGTATCAATGACAATTGCATCCTTTGCCTGTTTCAATGGAGAAAGTTTACGACTACTGTCATACTGGTCTCTATCTATCAAATCTTGTTTTATTTTGTTAACGTTTAACTCCTCATTTACTCTCTTAAAATCTTTTAATCTTCTCTCTGCTCTAGTATCATAATTAGCTATTAGAAAAAACTTATTTTCTGCATCTGGAAAAACTACCGTTCCGATATCTCTTCCTTCAACAACAAAGTTACCATTCTTTACGGTATCTTTTTGCATTTCTACTATTTTTTCTCTCACAGCTTCTAATGCACTAACTCTACTTACTGCATTTGTAACTTCTTTGCCACGAATCAATGAGCTGATGTCTTCACCATCTAATAAAACTATAATGCCATCATTAGAGGTAAAGTCTAATTCCAACTTTAAAATATCTAGCATTCTTTTAACCTGGTCTTTGGCATTGATATCGATAGAGCTCTGTCTCAAAAAATAAGTCACAGCTCTATACATAGCCCCAGTATCCAAATACTGATACCCTAGCTTATTTGCTAGTCTCTTTGCGGTAGTAGTTTTACCAACGCCAGCAGGTCCATCAATTGTTATTACCATAAAAATGCTCAGAAAGTTAGTTTTTCTTTCAATAAATGCCAAGATGTTTAAAATCTTATGTTTTTCTTGTTATTTCCTTCAGATATTGCTTTTCTTTTTTTGTTAGTTCTCTCCATTGACCTTCTTTCAATTGGTCTAATGTGATATTGCCAAATTTTATTCTTTTTAATGAGATCAGTTTTAAGCCTGAAAATTTAAATATTCTTCTTATTTCATTCTTTTTTCCTTGTCTTAAAATCATCTTAACCTGTATTGTCTTTCTAATCTTCTCTTGTGATACAATCTTTGCTTTCCCTTTTTCTCCTGAACCTATAAAAATTCCTCTTTCAATTTTTTGAATCGTTTTTTTATCAATAACATCATTAGTCTCTGCTATATATTCTTTTGGTATTTTATTCTTAGGATGAGTAAGAAACTGGGATAAATCTCCATCATTCGTTAATAAAATTAAACCGGTGGTGTCTTTGTCCAGTCTTCCTACATGATTTAAGAAAGGTTTTCTAGGGATAAGATCAAAAATTGTCTTCCTATTCATTTCATCGCTCCTAGAAGAAATAAATCCTTTAGGTTTATATAAGACAAGTGTGGTAGTGTTTGAACTTAGAATAATCTTCTGATCATCAAGTCTGACAATATCTTTTATAGGGTCAATGTCAACAAAGGGGTCCATTATTACTACATTATTAACTGTAACCATTGCTAACTGGATTGATTCTTGCGCTTTTCTTCGAGAAATAATCCCAGAGGATGAAATAAATTTAAATAGCTTCATTGATGATTCCACTATCTTCAGAATCTATAATATCAGAAATTTCATTGCTTGTCGGCATTTCAGATAAACTTGTTAGTCCAAAATGTTTTAAATAATCGTCAGTAGTATGATAAAGTAGTGCTCTACCTAATGAATCATCTCTTCCTCCAATCTTAATTAATTTTTTAGTTAATAGATTTTTTAATACTCCCTTGCAATCTACTCCTCTTATCGATTCAATATCTATTCTTGATATCGGTTGTTTATATGCAATGATTGCCAAAGCTTCTAAGCTTGCATTAGATAGCATAAGTTTCTTGCTTGGCACATACTTTGATATAAATGGTTCAAATTCTCTCTTACTAACAAGCATATAACCTTTACCCACTCCTTTGATTTCAAAAGCATGATTAGCATATTTCAGATTAATATCTTTAACGATTTCATCTAATGACGGGATCTCATCGCTATCAAAAACTCTATCTATGTCTGATTGCAAAAGAGGTTCAGATGCAACAAACAATAAAGACTCTATAATTAGTTGTTGTTCTTTCATGCGGTAACAATATTTAATTTTATCTCAATATCATCAAAAGTATTTTTTTGCTTACAAATTAACTCAGACTCCTTAATCATATCCAATACAGCCAAGAATGTAACAATAATTTCTAACTTACTTCCCAACTTATTGATTAATGTAGTCAGTGAGATAACAGATTTCTCTTTGAAATTAGAAATAATAAACTGTTTTTGCTCTTCTAGTGATATAGTATCTCTTTGTATAGTAATTGCACTATTTTCTGGTGCATTATCAATAGCATATTGGAAAATCTTTGATATATCAAATAAACTTACTTCGTTTAAGAAATCTGCAGGTTTTGATGTATTTTGGAAAGAAATCTTATCATTGGGACGATAAAAAAAATCTTTATTCTCATTATGCATATTTTTTAATTGATATGCGATATTTTTAAAATTTTTATACTGTAATAATTGATCCACCAAACTAGTCCTTGGATCATCAAT
>DASCOP010000101.1:0-10158 GCA_036012065.1 Fidelibacterota bacterium | reverse complement strand
AGGAAATCGCGGGTTATATAAATCACAGATTTTGCGATTTAAAAATGAACCTGTTAGGCATAAAACATTAGATTTATTAGGAGACCTTGCATTATTAGGGAAACCAATACTAGGCCATGTGACTGCAATTAAAAGCGGACATAAAGGCAATGTTGAATTTGCAAAACTATTGAGAGAAGAATTCAAGGATCAATTTAAATGAAAGACATTAATTATATATTGGATGTAATGCCACATCGCTATCCATTTTTAATGGTAGACCGCATTATCGAACATCATAAGAAAGAGAGTATTAAAACTTTAAAAAATGTTTCTATAAATGAACCACATTTCAATGGGCATTTTCCTGACAAACCTATTATGCCAGGAGTATTAATTTTAGAATCTATTGCACAGTCTGGATGTTTGATTGTGGTCGATTTTATGGAAGATATTTCTAAAAAATTGGTTTTTATTTCAAAAGTGATAAATTATAAAATACATAATAACGTGATCCCTGGAGATCAGCTTTGCATTGAAGCAAAATTATTAGACCATAAATTAGGTTCTTTTAAATTTAGCGCTACATGTACAGTGGAAAAGGAGAAGGTAGCTTCAGCAGAGTTTTTTGCTACCATAGTAGATAGATAATGAGCAATATACATCCAACAAATATTATAGCAGATTCAGCGAAGGTTGGTAAGAATGTTACTATTGGTGCCTACAATGTCATTGAAGATAATGTAATTCTTGGAGATAATGTAACTATAGGAAATTTTAATACTATCGGGGAGTATACTGAGATTGATAATGAATCTAAAATTTTTCATAATAGTAGCATCGGAGTAGAACCACAAGATAAGAAATTTGGTGGTGAAAAAACTAAACTAATGGTTGGTAAAAGAACAGTTATTAGAGAGTTTGTGACTCTAAATCGTGGAACAAAGGCTACAGGAGAGACAGTAATTGGAGATGATGTATTAATTATGACAGGAGTGCATGTTGCACATGATTGCATTGTCGGTAATAACGTCATTCTTGTCAATTTAGTTGCACTAGGGGGTCATGTTGAAATAGATGATTGGGCCATTTTAGGTGGAGCAAGCACTGTACATCAATTTTGTAAAATAGGTAAGCATGTCATGTTAGCAGCTAATTCAAAAATTGTACAAGATGTTCCACCATATATATTAGCGGGAAAACATCCATTAAGATATGCTGGGATTAATGCTCTAGGCTTATCTAGAAGAGGCTTCAGTAAAGAAGAAAAATCATTGATTAAAAAAGTTTATAAATATTATTTCAGATCTGAATTAAATACATCTATTTCACTTAAAAAAATAAAAGAAGAGTTTCAAGACAATGAACATGTTAATGAGATTGTTAATTTTATAGAAAATAGTGATAGAGGAATCATTTAATAAAGTTTCAATGAAAAGAATTGCCATATTTGGATCAACAGGCTCTGTTGGTGTTCAAAGTTTATCAGTAATTAATCAAAACAATGATCAATTTAAAATTGTATGCTTGTCTTGTAATTGTAATGCAGATTTGCTTTTTGATCAGACAAAGCGTTTCATGCCTGAAAAGATTGCAATTAATGTGTTAGATATAAATCACCCACTTAGATCTTTTTGTAAAAAAAATAATATCGAGTTAATTACAGGCAACAATTCTTCCAATCTTTTATCTGCATATAAGAATGTTGATTTGGTTATCAATTCAATTGTCGGTACAGATGGTTTGGTTCCAACATTAAATACGGTCAATAACAATATTGAACTCGCATTAAGCAACAAGGAATCTTTGGTTTTAGGAGGACATTTGATTATGCCAAAAGTAAAAGAAAATACAGCAAATCTAATACCAGTAGATAGTGAGCATTCTGCAATTTTTCAATGTCTTTATGGGGAAGAAGAAAATACTCTTAAAAAAATTATCTTAACTGGAAGTGGAGGCCCATTCTTAAAACGAAAAATTGATACCTTTCAATCTATTAAACCCGAAGAAGCATTAAAGCATCCTAACTGGGAGATGGGGAAAAAGATTTCTATCGATTCAGCTACTATGATGAATAAAGGACTAGAGCTAGTAGAGGCAATATGGCTATTTGATATTGATGTCAAAGATATAGAAATTGTTATTCATCCTGAATCAATCATACACTCTATGGTTCAGTTTGTAGATGATTCGTATAAGGCACATCTTGGCATACCAGACATGAAAATCCCTATACAATATGCCCTGTCTTTTCCTGGAAGAATTCCTAGTAACTATGGTACCTTAGATTTTGCTGATATTGGTCAATTTACATTTTTAAAACCAGACTATAATCGTTATCCAACATTAAGATTATTAACCGATTTAATTCCAAAAGGAGGCAATAGAATTCCTATCATGAGCATGGCTAATGATCATATTGTCCATCAATTTTTAAATGAAAAAATTCTTTTTACAGATATAGAAAAATTACTTGAAAAAACAGTCAATGAGTTTGAAGATAATTCCAATCCTTCCGCAGAAGATTTACTTACATTAAATGAGCAAATAAAACTATATTTAGGCTAATTCTATGATATATATAATCGCATTTATTATCCTTATTGGCATTATTGTTTTTGTCCATGAACTTGGCCATTATTTAGCTGCTAGAAGCGTAGGGGTAACAGTAGAAAAATTTTCTATTGGTATGCCCCCAACCGTATATAGCTATAAACCTAAAAATTCTAAAACAGTTTTTGCTATCGGAGGAATTCCATTAGGCGGGTATGTACAAATGAAAGGTATTATAGACGAGAGTATGGAGTCTAGTTTTACCGGCGCAGATGATGAGCTGGAATCAAAGAGCGCTTTAGAGAAAATTTGGGTTATGAGCGCAGGAGTTATTTTTAATATCATTCTTACTTTCTTTGTTTTTTCTGCTATCGGTGCTATAGATGGAGATACTATTCCTGTTGATAAAGATGTTATAATAGATTTTATTGTGCCTGGTGGCCCCGCAGAAAATGCTGAATTACTAGCTGGAGATCAAATCACTTCAATTAATAATATTGAAGTTGACAGTTGGAATGCGGCTGTAAACATAATAGAAAACAATCCAAATCAAGAAGTGCCTATTACTTTTATAAGAGATGGGCAGTCTTATCAAAATAATATTCTATTATCTTCGAGTGCAAACTTTAAGGCAGGTAGAGTAGATCAAACTATTGGATTAATTGGTATTGCTAAAGATATGAAAAACAAAAATCTTAATTTTATTGAGTCTTTTCAATATGGATATAATCGTACTGCATGGTCTATGGTATTAATGAGCTCTTCTTTAAAAATGATTTTTCAAGGCAATGTTTCTAAGGATGATGTGGGGAGCGTTGTTATGATTGGCCAGATGGCTGGAGATGCAGCACAAGCTGGATTAAGCCCATTTTTATTTTTAATGGCTTTAATTAGTGTCAATTTAGCATTTATCAATATTTTGCCAATTCCAGGACTTGATGGCGGCCATATCATGATAATACTTATTGAAGTGTTGATGGGAAGAAAATTATCAGTAAAAGCAAGAATGCGCATCCAATCAATTGGAATGTTTATCTTGCTATCACTAATGGCCTTCTTGTTAATTAATGATATTGCTAGACTTTTTTAGTTTTAGCACAATTACTCCATTATTTAATTTTAATGATATCTTTACTGGAACAGCTCTATCATTAACAAGCCCATATGAAACCTGTATATCACCTTTATTTTTCAATGCAGATTTTCCATTATGTAGAGGCTTGTATGTGTAAGAGTCAAATTTTCCAGCAGGAGTACGTACAGTTTTAATTCCAATATTTTGAATTTCGATTTCTCTAATCTTTTTGCCGTCTAAAATAGTAAATACTTTTGAATCTTTTTCTCCAAGATCTTCATTTTTTAGAATCATAATTAAAGAATAGGGGTCAAGCACGTTTTTTGGGACATCGTACTCTTTATTATTTGTCGTTGCTATATTTCCTTGAACTATAGTAGTTGATTCACGCCTTCTGTTGCCTTCACGTAGTTTTTTAACCTGCTTAACCACTGTAAGCGTTTCAACGTCTACCCATACATCTATTTTATCTCTTATTTTATAAATAATATCTCCAACCTTTGAGGTTCTAACTACAAAATTTAAGCGATAGGCTTCTTTTCCATTAATGTTCTCTATTTCTTTAGTATTAAGACTAGCGGAACCTAATTTTATTAAGTCTGGTCCTACTTTGATAAAATCAACAAATAGGTCATATTTATATTCTTCTCCAGGTATAAATATAGGGCCTTGATCAATTGCTTCTTGTCCTAATAGGAATGATATAAAAAGTATGGGAATAATCTTCTTCATTCTTTATCTAATTTGAGAAATATTGTCTTTATCAAAAATATAAATTTTAGAAGCATTCCTGTTTTTTATTGTTCCTGCATCTAAAATTAAATCTATATCACTGCCAAACGTTTCCTCTATTTCATCTGGATTGTTTAGCGGTTCCTGACTGGTAGCATTAATACTGGTTGTTGTAATAGCTTTTTTATATAGAGATAATAGCTTTATCAAGAAAGGGTAATTAGGCACACGAAATCCAATTTTATTATCTTTGGTAATTATCTCATTAAATGCACCTGATTTATATTCTACAATGCAGGTATCCCCATTGTTGATAATCTCTTCCATTTTTTTTCTAAATTGAGAAGGAATAATCAATTTTTTAGCAATTTCCTCAAAACTATGTATAATAATACTCATCGGAGCTCTACGACTCTTGATAGCATTAATCTTTTCTATGCCTTGAATATTATTTATATCTGTGCCGATACCATAAATTGTATCTGTAGGATATGCGATAATTTTATTATCTGCTAATGCTAATAATGCTTCTTTAATTGCATCAGGACGGTCTATCTTTATTCTTTTCATTTTATCGGTGGAATGTTTTCCATCTTTTATGAAACCAAAAATATTGCTCTGGATTTTTTTGAACAGCCCTTTCTATTTCTGACGTGTATGCTTGCACAACTTCATCAATACTCAGATTATTATTAGGATTAATTTCTTTAAAGTTCACATCATATTGATTACCACCATTTACAATAGAAAAGAAAATAATAGGGGACCCCATTCTTTTATTTAATATTGCTGCTCCAGACGGGGTAGATGAAGGAATACCGAAAAAGTTTACTACCTTTCCTTTTTTTCTCGAATCTTGATCACTTAATAGTATAAGAATCTCATTGTTATTTAAAGCATTTTTAAGGCCAGAGTTTGACTCACCTTTATAGATTTGCCTTTTCATATAATTTTCTCTGATTTCTCTAAAAAATTGATCACCTCTTTTTTGTTTTTTTGCTACTCCACATATAGAATACCCTTTATTCCCCAGCGCATAAAACATTTTTTCAAAATTTCCAAAATGTCCACTAACAAAAATCACTCCCTTGTTTTTCTTTAAAGCACTATCTAAAATATCAAGATTATGAAAGTTGATTTCTTTGTCTTTAAAGTATTTTGGAAATGAGATGAAATCTAAAAAATCTTTTATAGCAAACTTATAACAATGAGAAGCCATATTTTGGTACCATTCTTCTGATTTGTTAGGAAACGCTTTTTCTAGGTTATCCAATACTACTTTTTTTCGCATTTTTAGCCAATGGAATAGTAGATTATAAAAACATTTATCAGTAAATTTATTTAAGAATTTTGGAGAAATTCTTAAGAAGAATGAAAGCATTTTCAAAAATATATACATTGGGTAAATGTAAATCTTTGTACTAGCAATGAAAACAAAATTTCAATACATATGGTTATTTATTTTATTTATCGCTTTAAGTGGTACTATAGCTGAAGAAACAAAAAAAAATATTTATATCATTCCTATACAGAATACAATTGATTTAGGTATACCAAGTTTTGTTAACCGCGCTATAGATATAGCTGAATCTAATAATAGTGAATTAATTATTTTTGATATAGACACTTTTGGCGGTCGAGTTGATGCTGCTACACAAATCAAAGATTCTATATCAGAAACAGAAATTCCTACTATTGCTTTTATCAATAGGAGAGCAATATCAGCAGGATCTTTAATTTCTTTATCTTGTGATAAAATTTATATGACAGATGGTGCAACAATCGGCGCAACTAGTGTTGTAGACATGACAGGATCAAAGCAGTCAGAAAAATCTCAAAGTTATATGAGAGAGGAGATGGCGGCTACTGCAGAAAAAGCAGGAAAAAACCCCGATATTGCTAGAGGAATGGTTGATGAAGAATTGAACTTTGAATTTTTAGTTATCAATGGAGATTCTTTGCAAGTAGACGATATTGAAGGAAGAAAAGAGGGTAAGCTGATTACGCTTACAACAGAACTTGCATTAAAATATGGTATTGCTAATGGCAAAAGCGAATCAATAGAAGAGATTCTATCTAATCTTGGTATGGAAAATTATAATATTATTACTTTGAATGAAAATTGGTCTGAAGATATGGTTCGTTTTCTTACAGATCCTACCATATCATCCCTACTAACTACATTTGGAACCATTGGGATTATTTCTGAACTATATAGTGCTGGCTGGGGAATTGGAGGGACCATTGGAGTTATATGTCTTACATTAGCATTGGGAGCAGGATATTTAACTCAATTAGCTTCTTCATTAGATTTATTAATTATTATGACTGGCTTATTGTTGCTCGTAGTAGAATTTATAGCTATTCCTGGATTTGGTTTTTTTGGTATTGCAGGAATTGGTGTATTATTCTATGGTTTATACTTGCTCTTAATTCCTGATATTCCTGTAAGTGATGAAATATATTCACAAGCACTCGATGGATTTTCCTGGGGAATTGTTGGAGGTATCATTTGCCTAATAATGGTTATTAATTTGCTATTAAAATCAAAGTTTTTAGAAAAATTTATTACAGTAAACTCAAATAAATCTAGCCTTAAAAAGAATTACAAAAAAAGAGGGAAGGTGTAGTATTATATGAGAGTTTTTGAATAAATTATAGAATATTTTATAACAAAAGGAGGAGTAATGGGACTTTATGTTGCCTTACCGTTAATATTATTTATTTTATTATTATTATGGATTGTTCCCGTAGGACTATGGTTGCAAGCTATATTCAGCATTGGTGGTGGACACGTCACTATTTTTAATTTAATTGGAATGCGATTTCGAAGAGTGCCCCCAGCAATTATTGTAAATGGCCTCATTGCATCTCGTAAAGCAGGTATTGATTTAGAAAGTGATGCTTTAGAAGTCCATTACATGGCTGGTGGCGATGTAGACAAAGTTGTAGATGCTTTAATTGCAGCATCAAAAGCTGGAATTGAATTAACCTTTGCGATTGCTACAGCAATTGATTTAGCAGGACGCGATGTCTTATCTGCAGTTCAAACCAGTGTATATCCAAAAGTTATTGATGCGCCAGTAGATGGAAAATTATCTGCTGTATCAAAAGACGGTATTGAGGTAAGAGCACGAGCTCGAGTAACAGTTAGAACGGATATACCGAATCTAGTTGGAGGAGCAACAGAAGACACTATTATTGCAAGAGTTGGAGAAGGAATTGTTAGTGCCATTGGATCTAAAGAATCCTATGAGAGAGTTTTAGAAAATCCAGATTCAATATCAAGAAATGTGCTTGATAAAGGGTTAAATCATGGTACAGCATTTGAAATTCTCTCCATTGATATTGCTGATATCGATGTAGGAAAAAATATTGGTGCCCAATTACAAGCTGATCAGGCAGAAGCAGACTTAAGAGTTGCACAAGCAAAAGCAGAAACAAGAAGAGCGATGGCAGTAGCACTTGAGCAAGAAATGAAAGCTAAGGTTGTTGAAGCAGAATCTGAAGTACCTAAGGCAATGGCTGAAGCATTCAGAGCAGGTAATCTTGGAGTATTAGATTACTATAAACTTGATAATATTGCTTCTGATACTAGTATGAGACAATCTATTGCAGGTACAGGCGAAGAAACCAAAGACGATTCAGAGGATTAAATTTGGAAGAATTACTGTATTGGGGGGCGATACTAGGTTTTTATCTTTGGTCTGCTTATAAAAGCAACCAAAAGAAGGCTAAACGATTAATTCCAAAAGAACCTCCCATTGAGAAGAAGGCAGAAGAAATCCCTCAATTGCCTAATAATCAAAAAATCAATATACTAGATTTTTTGAACGAAGCATTTGAAGAATCTGTTTCTCCTTTAGAAAATAAAACTAAAGAATCTGTTCCTAGCATTGAAGACCATGCTGTAAAAGAGAAATTTTTAGATCATTTTAACAGCGATCACGATTTAAGCAATGTTGATGATCGTCATCTCGATCATTTAAACATAAAAGAACAACACTTAGATAAATTTCAATCACAATTAAAGCATAAAGAGATAGATTTAACGCAGCATAATCAGACTCTTGTATCTGTTCAAAATAAGTATAAAAGAAATCCTACAAAACTTGGGATAATTATGCAGGCAATTTTTGAACCACCTAAAGCAATGCAATAAATAAAATGAAACTATTAATAATGGGCCCACCAGGGGCAGGGAAAGGCACACAAGCAAAAGTACTTGCAAAAAAATATAATCTCCTACATTTATCAACTGGTGATATTTTGAGACACGAAATAGATAAAAAAACAGAGATAGGATTGGAAGCAAAATCTTATATGAATAGAGGAGATTTAGTACCAGATAGCGTTTTGTTGACTATTATCAAAAATGTATTAACTAAACTGAAAGATTCTGGAGTGATTCTAGACGGATTTCCAAGAACCGTTCCTCAAGCTGAAGGATTAAATAAGATTTTTGAGAATCTTAATTTAAGAATAGATTATATATTAAATATCCATGTAGAACCCAATATTTTGATTAACAGATTAATTGAAAGAGCTAAAAATTCGGGTCGAAAAGATGATACAGAAGAGGTAATTGTCAATCGTCAAAAAGTTTATGAAGATTTAACAGCACCATTAATTCATTTTTATAAAGATGAAATTATTCAAATTGATGGCAATGGGCCTATTGAAGAAGTTACCAGTCGAATTCTAGAAACAATGCAATAATGATTGTTGTTGGAATAACTGGAGGGATAGCTTCTGGTAAAAGCACAGCATCTTCTATTTTGAAAAAAGAATACAATGCATATGTTTTTGATGCAGATGAAGAAGCTAAATTATTACTATCTAATCAAGAAGTATCAGAAAAAATTATCCAATCTTTTCCAGATTTAAAAAGCACTGACCCAAAAGAGATGAGTAAAATAGTATTTAAAAATCAAGAAAATCAGAAAAAACTCAATAGTATTGTTCATCCAGCTCTAAGAAGTGAAATGATCAAAAGAATTGACAGGGCACGCAATCAAAAGAAACATCCTATATTTATTAGTGATGCGGCGCTTATTATTGAGAGCGGTTCTTATGAGTATTATCATAACTCTGGAGCATACCTGATATTATTAACTAGCTCTGAATCGATACGAATTAAACGTGCTTTATCTAGAGGTAATTTATCAGAACAATCTATTAGAGAGCGCATGGCATTACAGTGGAACGATGAAAAGAAAAAAGATTATGCAGACTATATTATTGAAAATAATGGTTCTGTAGATGATTTAAGATCAGCAATTCGTTTTTTAGTTAAAGAAATAAAAGAAAATGCAAAGATTAGCTAAAATCATATTCTGTTTCATAATTATTGCATGTGGATCGGATGGATCTAAAGTGGTATCATCTAGCGGTGTTCTAGACCCTAATAGTGGGAATGGTAGCGGCAATGGTAATGGAGATAGCAACACTGGTATACCAGATCTTAATGTAGAATTGATTTCTTATTATAATGATGACACCGCATCCTTTGCGACAGTATTTGGCAATTATACTCGCAATTTTATTGTTCATACTCCTCCCGGTTATAGCGTGAATAGCGATCCATTACCATTATTGTTTGTATTGCATGGCTATACAAGTGAAGCACCTGTTATTAGGAGCTACTCTGGATTTGATAGTATTGCAGATGAAGAGAATTTTATTGTAGTATATGTTCAAGGCACTACAGACTCGGTTGGAAACACAGGATGGAATGTTGATGTTGTTTCCACATTTGCTGAAGTAGATGACGTAGGATTTTTTGCTGCTTTAATCAAATATTTTAAAACAAATTATAG
>DASCOP010000100.1:0-3321 GCA_036012065.1 Fidelibacterota bacterium | reverse complement strand
GCATCCAATCTTCATGAGAAACAGCTCCTAGTTGATTTTCAATAGACATGTGTACGCCCGGAAGGATTTGAACCCACAACCTTCTGGTCCGTAGCCAGACGCTCTATCCAATTGAGCTACGGGCGCATATGTAAATAGGGTTGAAACTTATTAATCAAAATGAAGAGCTTCAACCTGGAAGATTTTTTTCTCATTAGGTCCGCTATTATCAAATTGAACAAAAGCAACAAGAGTTAAATCTTCTGCGCTCCAAGAAACAGCTGAATTATTTGGCCAATTACTATCTAATGTCCAATCATAGCTTTTTGTATGCGTTTCGCCTGCACCCAAGTTTAATGGCTCTCCATAAGAGACTGACCCAGAAGAACTATCAAATGTTAAGAAGTTGATAAATGTCTGATCAAATACTGTTTGTCCGTTTGGTGCTGCATACTGTGAATTGTCATGAGTAACAGCAATATATAATTTAAAACCTAAATTATTTACATCTCCAGCTGAAGTAATTGTAACATCTCCGCTCAGATTATAACCATCTCTTGTTCCACTTATTTGGACATTAAAAGGAGTTACTCCATCTACTTCTGCTCTTGCATGTGTTCTCCATGTCGCTGCAGTACTACCAGAGTCAGTCCATCCTTGTGTATACATATGAGGCACATAACCAACATCGTAGTAATTTTCACGATCGATCACCGGACTAGGATTAAAATCATAGTAAGGATCGCCAGAAGAAGGCCACCATACGTGATATCTTAAAATAATCCAATCATCTGCTAAATCAGCTGCATAAACTGAAGATTCAGGGTTTAAATAGTCATTTAATTTTGTGTTTTGTGGTAAACAAGGTCCACACGTTGTTGATGTGAAGAGCTCCATTAGAATCTTTGATTTAACATTTACTGCTGAACCATCATTTCCGCCGGTTTCTGATGTATTATCAGTAGAAGCATTTACGCTACTACCACCATTTGAACATGAAAAAATTAGCATAGAGCTAATAATTGCTGTCAGTATAAAATATTTTTTATAGTGTTTAACCATTTTATTGTTCCTTATTTAAAAGGTTAATTCTTAAAAACATGAATAAGTTAGTCGAAATTACGACTGTAGTCAATTCTTATACCATCATCAAAGGCTTGTACATATCGACATACTCCATTTGTGCAATCCAATCCACCACGAATAGAACCATAGAATAGTTCAAGTGTATGATCGGATTTAAACTTATATGCCATAGAAAATGAATTCCATTGATTGGCGCTATCAAATGAATCGTCTTGACCGTCGTTGAGCAGTGACTCATCGCTATTGGTTGATTCATGAGAAACATTAAAAGACCATTTTTGTTTATAATTTGCTGACAATGCTAGGAATAGATTTTTTTGATATTCTTCTGATAATAAAGAATAGAATGAATGGCTATTATTTATGCCATCAACATCTGAAATAATTGTTGTATCAAACCCTGTTTTAAGTCTTTGTAATTCTAATTGAAATTCAACATTCCATAATGGATTAATAGCAATACTCACTAAGAATGGCAATGTGAGTGATTGGGTTATTTCAAATGATTTTACCTCAGCCGAATTAGATAATACATTAAATACTTGGTCTTGAAAATCTATACCAACTTTATAGAATGCTTTTCCATTTGTATTATATCCACTTAATTCAATAAATAACTCTTCAAAAGGGTAAGCCTCTTGACTGCTTGAAGGCATAAGAGAGTTACTATCATTAAACCAATCACCAATCAATACTCCTGCTCCATTATACCAGCTCTTTGAGCTACTTGATTTCATATAATTAACTGAGATATTAACATTATCATTAATCGGTCCTAATAATTGCATTTCTAACCCTATTTCATCATTAAGGTTCACTTCTCTTGAGTTCCGACTTAATAGTCTAAATGTGTGTTGATAGAAACCGCTTGGTGAACGTTGGATATCTAATGCTTGTCCATAATTTTCTACAATATTGTCTCGAATTATTGGATCGTTAACATCGATTGTGAACTTTCGATAACTAGAAGTTAGTGCCCAATCTTTTAGATAATTGGTGTTAGATATATAAAAACCTGTACCATCTTTTTCAGGATAGAAAATTTCCAAATCTCCAGAATCTTTTTCAGAAACCTTGCTAATCATAGAGACAAAAAATTCACCATTCTCATATGATTTGTCTATGCGAGCACTTGTTAGAGTATGAGATAAATTGCGTTTATCTTCATCTACAAACAAGAAAGCAAATCCTATATTAGATTTATCAATATCGAAGCTAATATCAGCTCCATAGAGAAATTGATCTACAAAATAATTAGGCACTCTAGGGTCATAATCTCCTAACACTGTTGTACTCTTTCTGCTTGCAGCATCCCCTGCAATTATATTGACTGTCTTCCAATCATCCTGGAATGTCAAGCCTAATCCTCTAGAACCTGTATCAAAATCTAGATTTTGATAATCTAATTGATTTAATAATAATCCTCTTCCCCAGGTCTGATATATATCTCCCACTTCAAATGAAAATTTATCGTTATAAAACCCTAATAAAAATTTACGAAGACCATCCTCTTTTAATCCAATTTCAGGAGGATCGCTTATTTCAAAAGTGAAAATAGATTCCAAGCGATAATCTGCTCGATTAAGAGATAGTTTTGTATCTAAATATACTTCATTATAATTATAATCATTCTTACTGTCTCCATATCGAACAGATAATTGATTTGAAACATCTGTTTGACTATAACTATAAGTAAGTAAGAGTATAGCAGTGAATACTTTCTTAATCATTTAATGCATCGTCTAATTGTTTCTTTAGTTCAATCTCATCGCCTAAATAGAAACCTCTTTTGCGATAAACAACTTCATTATCTTTTAATATCAATGTTAATGGAATAGGTTGTGCACTAAACTGTCTGGATAACTTCTGATCAGAATCAAATATGATATGATAATTGTCGTCAATAGGATATTTCCTAGAACGAACAAACCCTTTGACCTTGGCTTTATCGCCAGGCTTATCTTCATTAATTAAAATAACCGATACATCTTCATAATCATCAATAAACTCATTAAGCTTATCAATCTCCTTAATACAAGGAATACACCATGTTGCCCAAAAGCTCACAAAGGATACTTTAGAAGTTAAGCTATGAAGATTTGTTTTTTCGTTATTGATCAAACGCACTGTATTGTTTGGAAAATTAGTTTGACATATAAGGCAAGTTGTTAAAGAAAGGAATGCAATGATACGAAAAATCATTATTCGCCCTCAAGGAGCGTTTCAATCCTATGTTCAACCGTAAGTTTTCCAATA
>DASCOP010000099.1:0-2024 GCA_036012065.1 Fidelibacterota bacterium | reverse complement strand
CTATACCAGGTCCATCGAGTGTCTTAGTTGCTTTAACATTATCTGGCTTTGATACTGGGAAGTTTAATTTTTTGGGATTTGTTCCAAAGTCAGGCAAAGATAGAGAGAAATTTTATCATCAAATTAAAAACTCAGAAGTCACTTCTATTTGTTTTACATCACCAAAAAGAATAAAAAAAGACTTAAAAGAGTTTATTAATTTAAAACTAGAAAATGAGATAGTTGTTTGCAGGGAGATGACGAAAAAATTTGAAACTATCTACAGAGGTGATGCAAAATCTTTACTTTCTGACTTAAAAGATATAGATATCAAAGGCGAAATTACCTTGGTCATTTCAAAATCAGAAAAAATAGTTGATTTAGATATAGATATTCTAAAAGCTGTTGAGGGTATGATTTCTTTTGATATTCCTAAAAGAGAGATAGCAAAAATATTATCTTCAATTTCTAGTTACAGTACTAATGAAATTTATGAAAAAATTAAAGACTCTTAATTGCTTTAAGACATTTAGAGCATAAAAATTTATCTTTTATCTGCACGTTTACTTTTTTATTCCCACATATATCGCAGTTCTTATGTCCTTTAGTAATAATTAACTGGTTATTTTCAACATACATTGAAATGTCATCGTTGTGATCAATATCCAATGCTTTTCTTATTGATTTTGGAATAACTATTCTTCCAAGATTATCAATCTTTCCTTTATTACCTTTGACCATATTTCTATTGCTCCTATTCTTATATAGTAGTGAAAGAGTCTGCATCAAATCAAGAATTCAAATGGGTTGATACTCATTGTCATCTTCAGCTTTCAAAGCATAAGATTAGTGATTTAGATTTTTCTCACATTGAGTATTTAATTATTCCTGGAGTAGATACTGAATCTTCTAATAAAGCTAAAGAAGTATGCAATTCTCTACCTATAAAAGGCTACTGGTCAGCTGGACTTCATCCTCATGATGCAAAAAAAATGAGAGATCAAAAAGATACTCTAGAAGAGCTATTTTCAGAAGCCCATCTTATTGGAGAAACAGGCCTAGATTATTACCGAAATTTATCCTCCAAAGAAGAGCAATATGAAAATTTAAAGTTTCATTTAGAGGCATCTAAAAAATATAAAAAACCAATAATCATACATTGCAGAGATAGTTTTGAAGATATTTACAATTTAGTTGAAGAGTATCAAGGAGAATTTCCAATCATATTACATTCTTGGACAGGAGGAAAAAAATGGACAAAAAGATATTTAGATTTAGATATTTATTTTTCTATCTCAGGAATTGTTACTTATGATACTGCGAAAGATCTACAACTTTCCGTTCAGGAAATTCCTATAGAAAGACTACTTTTAGAAACAGATACTCCATACTTAACTCCTATACCAAAAAGAGGGGAAGACAACCAACCAGGATATGTTTTTTATACAGCAAAAAAAGTATCTGACCTTAAAGGGGTAAGCCTGGGTGAATTATCTAGTCATACAATAAATAATACAAATACTGTACTTGGGATATAAATTATATGAGTGAAATCTATTGGGTTAAACAATTAGAGAATCAAGCGAACAAAAAGCTTGGTCAGAACTTTTTAATTGATTCAAATATATCAAGAAAGATTACAAAATTAGTCCAAGGCCAACTTGGAGATCCAATACTAGAAATTGGACCTGGTACAGGATCTTTAACTAGTGAACTATTAAAAGATGATTACAGAATAAAAGCTATTGAAATTGATGAAGGGTTAGTAAATATAATTTCAAAAAGATTTGTTGAGGTACCAAATATAGAACTTATAAACGAAGATGCTATGGAGTATGATTATTCTAAGTTAACAGGACCTTGGTGGATAATGGTTTCGAATCTTCCTTATTATGTTGGAACTAGGTTACTTGTAAAACTTATTACAGAAGTACCTGTGATTCATAGATATGTTGTTATGGTTCAACGCGAAGTAGCAGAAAGGATAGTAGCTGAACCTGGAACAAAAAATTATGGAGCTTTATCAGTACTTTGTTCTCTTTTTA
>DASCOP010000098.1:0-11794 GCA_036012065.1 Fidelibacterota bacterium | reverse complement strand
TCCATGCTTCAAGATTGGATTCTATTGCCATTTCAATCTCTTTCTCTCCAGCTTCATGATATGTTCCTAAAATATGTTGATGATCATGAGGTTTTGTACACGTTTTTGTGTTACCGGTATAATATTCTTTTCCATGAATAATTACTGGAATTTCTTTTTCTCTATTTGACTGTCTTTCAATCTCTTTTATTAATTCTTCACGATGTTTTGAGCCAGGCTCAAAATCTATAATTGGAGCATTAACTGCTTTAAAATTTTTGTCCATAATTTTTCCTTTTGTTTTTAGTGCCTAATATTAATTAAAATATCCTTCATTTGAGAATAATTCTTTACTAAAACTAATTTTTTTCTTAATGCCGACGCATTTGGAAAGTTTTTGAAATACCAACCAAAGTGTTTTCTCATATTATTAGTTCCTACAACCTCACCATGTGTTTCAACAAGTAAGTCTAAATGTTTCTCACAAATATCCAATCTTTCATTAAAACTTATATCATTAAAATCTTCATTTTTCATATATTTTTTAATCTGAGTAAAAAACCAAGGATTTCCAAGAGCAGCTCTGCCAATCATGATTCCATCGCATTTTGTTAATGAAAACATTTTTTTGATATCTTCTATACTTTTAATATCTCCATTGCCTATTACTGGAATATTTACATTTTCTTTTAATTCTTTTATTAATGACCAATCCGCTTTTCCTTTATACATCTGAACAGTTGTTCTTGGATGTAATGTGATAGCCTTAATACCAATTTTTTCTAGTTTTATACCTGCATCTGTACTGACAATATTTTCAGAATTCCAACCTGCTCGCATTTTTACAGTGATTGGGACTTCTTTAACAGAATCAACAACTGCAGCAGTAATGTCTTCCATTAAACACAAATCCTTTAGTGCCGCAGATCCAGCACCTTTTGTGGTGACTTTTGGAACAGGGCAGCCATAATTAATATCAATAAGGTCGGGTTTAAACTTTTCATAGACTAATCGGGCAGCCTTCTCCATAACTTCAGGAGTATCACCAAAGATTTGAATACCAATTGGCCTCTCAAATTCTGAAAATTCAATCATTTTCAAGGTTTTTTCATTTTCTCTGATAATGCCATGCGCTGAAACAAATTCAGAATAAACTATACCTGCACCAAATTCCTTTGCAATTACTCTGTATGCATAATCAGTTACTCCTGCCATAGGAGCTAAAAAGAAAGGGAAATCTAGATTTAAAGATCCAATTTTTATTTTTCTATTTAAATCAATCATAATTCTTTTTGTTTGTTCGGTTCAATTATTAGTTTAAATTTGCCGGAGTTTGATTGAAATTAAACATAAAAGGTTAAAAAAATGTCAAGAGTTTGTGAAGTAACAGGCAAAAAAGTAATGTATGGTAACAATGTTAGTCATGCACACAATAAAACTAGAAGAAGATTTGATGTAAATCTCCAGAAGAAGACTTTCTGGGTCGATAGCTTAAATAAATCAATTACTCTTAAAGTTTCAGCAAAAGGCCTTAAGATTATCGATAAAAAAGGCATTGATTCTGTAATCAAGGAATTAGCCGCTAAAGGAAGAAAATTCTAAGATTTTTTGAGACTATTATTCAGTTCTTGAATAATAATTTCATGATTTATTTTTCCTTTTGATTCTTTCATTACCTTACCCATAAAATAGCTTAATAGTTTGTCTTCACCATCTTGAAATCTTTTTACTTCATTTGGATTATCTTTTAATACTTTCTTAATAATATCTTTTATATTATGGTCTGTATTATTTAGGTAATCTCCTTTATTTAGGATAAAGTCAATTGAACTATCAGAATTAAACAATTTTCTTAAGATTTCTTTCCCAGAAGCTGCAGTGACTTCTCCATTATTGACTAATGCTATAATTTTTGATAAATCATTAGGATTTATTTTTTTATCATCAAACTCTTCATTTTCTTCATTGAATAATCTGAATAATTCTCCTGTTATCCATTTATTTGCATCTTTAGCGTCTGTATTAGATATCATTTTTTCAAAATAAGATGCAATTTCACTTGTGCTTGATAGTATGCTTGCTTCTTTAGATGTAAAATTATAATCCTTCATCCATTTTTCCTCTAATTCAAAGGGGAGAGTGGGAAGAAGTTTCTTAATTGAATCAATATGTTTCTTATCAATCTCTACTGGAGGAAGATCGGGTTCAGGAAAATATCGATAATCATCAGCATTTTCTTTAATTCGCATTATTTCTGCTGTATTTCTTTCATTATTCCAGGTAAGTGTTGCTTGTTTTACTGAATCTCCTTTTGATAGCAGATCATGCTGTCTTTTTATTTCAGATTCAATTGCTTTTTGTACATTTTTAAAAGAATTAATATTTTTAATCTCTGTTTTAGTGCCAAACTCTTTAATCCCTTTCTTTTTGATTGATATGTTTGCATCGCATCTCAGCTTTCCTTGTTCCATTTCAGCATGAGAAATTGTTATATAGTTGACAATCTGTTTAATTCTTTGAATTAGTATTTTTGCTTGTACGGGATGTGTTAAAACAGGCTCTGTTACAATTTCTATTAATGGAGCACCACTTCTATTAAAATCTAACTCACTGTTATTATTAGAAGAATTGTGCGTTGATTTTCCTGCGTCTTCTTCTAAATGAGCTCTTGTTAATTGAATATCATATTTCTTTTCATTCCACCAGATCGGTATCACTCCACCAGTAACAATAGGTTGATCAAATTGTGATATTTGATATCCTTTTGGCAGATCAGGATAGAAATAATGTTTTCTAGAAAAAGAAAAAGAAGAATGCACTTTAGCACCTACTGCGCTACCAAATTTGATAGCAAAATCTATTGCTTTTTCATTTATTGAAGGAAGCGCTCCTGGTAATCCTAGAGAAGTAGGGCAGGTAAGAGTATTAACATCTTGATCGTAAGAGTATTCACAAGTACTGAACATTTTTGATTTTGTTTCTAATTGTACATGGACTTCTATACCAATTACAAAATCCCAATCTTTATTAATCTTTTCTATGTTATTCAATTTTTTTGATCTGCAATTAAGTTTAAAGCAGATCCAGCTTTAAACCATGAAATTTGATTATCTGAAAAAGTATGCATTGTTTCAATAGTATGTGTAGAGCCATCAGGTTTAGTGAGGATTAGATCTATATTATTTGATGGATCAAACTCATTCAGATTCATAGTTGATATAGTATCAAAAGCCTCAATTTTATTATAATCTGATTTGTTTTGAAATATTAAAGGTAATATGCCTTGTTTTTTTAGATTTGTCTGAGCAATTCTTGCAAAACTTTTTGCTAGAACAATTTTACAACCCATAAATCTTGGTTCCATAGCTGCATGCTCTCTACTAGAACCTTCTCCATAATTTTCATCGGCAACTGCAATCCAATCAATAGTGTTTGATTTATAATATTGTGCCACTTCATAAATATCATTTGTCTCTTTAGTGTCAGTGTTGATTGCTTCTCCAGTAGATTGTGTATATGCATTTAATGCACCGGAATACATATTTTGAGATATATTTTCAAGATGCCCTCTATATTTCAGCCAAGGTCCAGCCGGTGACACATGATCTGTAGTACATTTCCCTTCTGCTTTTAATAGAACGCGTAAATTTTTAATTTCTTTATTATTCCATTTTTCAAATGGCTCTAATGTTTGCAATCGACTACTATTTTTATCAATTATAATTTCTGCAGATGGATTTAAATCTCCTGATAAAAAATCACTACTTTCTATATCTGCAAATCCTTCATCAGGTAATTCTGAACCAATAGGCGAATCAAACATAAATTTACTACCATCTTTCATGGGAATAGAGTCCTTAGAAGGATTAAAACTGAGTTTGCCTGAAATAGTTAGAGCTGTTACAATTTCTGGGCTTGCTACAAAAGATTCAGTAGCTGCGTTTCCATCATTTCTTTTTGCAAAATTCCTATTGAATGATGTAATAATAGTATTTTTCTCTCCATCTTGAACATCAGATCTTTTCCACTGTCCAATACATGGGCCACAAGCATTAGCAAGTACTTTACCTCCTAATTTTTGGAATATTTCTGTATATCCATCACGTTCCATAGTAGCCTTTATTTGATTGGAACCAGGAGTAATATAAAACTCTGATTTAGCTTTTAATCCTTTATCCAATGCTTGTTTTGCTACATGAGCAGCTTTTTCAATATCTTCATATGAAGAGTTAGTGCAACTTCCAATTAATCCTACTTTTAAATCATCGTCATAGCCATTTTCTTTGATAGCTGATGGCATTTCTGATACTTTCCTAGAAAGATCAGGGCTGTATGGTCCAACAATATGAGGCTCAAGTTCAGACAAATTAATTTCAATCACTTCGTCATAGTATTTTTCAGGATCTTCTTCTACTTGTTTGTCTGCTTTTAGGTTGTCTTTTAATTCTTCTGCTAAATCAGCAATATCAGATCTTGAAGTGGCAACAAGATACTCAAACATCTTCTTGTCATAAGGAAATAAAGAAGTGGTTGCCCCGACTTCAGCTCCCATATTAGTGATAGTAGCTTTACCCGTACAGCTTATTGTCTTAGTTCCTTCTCCAAAGTATTCAATAATTTTTCCAGTTCCACCTTTAACTGTTAAGATTCCAGCTAGTTTAAGGATGATATCTTTCGGAGAAGCCCAGTCTTTTAATTTTCCAGTTAATTTAACTCCAATAACTCCAGGCCAATTAACTTCCCATGGTGAATTTGTCATCACATCAACAGCATCAGCTCCACCTACACCAATTGCAATCATTCCTAAACCTCCAGCGTTAGGGGTGTGTGAATCAGTGCCAATCATTAACGATCCAGGAAATGCATAATTTTCTAATATTGTTTGGTGAATAATGCCTGCACCGGGTTTCCAAAAGCCAATACCATATTTCTCACAGACAGATATTAGAAAATTATAAACTTCTTTATTTGTAATAAGAGCATTATCTAAATCATCTTCTGCTCCATGAATAGCAGTAATTAAATGATCACAATGAACAGTGCTAGGCACAGCGGTTGTATTCATTCCAGAATTAATAAATTGCAGTAATGCCATTTGTGCCGTTGCATCTTGCATCGCTACTCGATCAGGTTTAATACAACAAAATGTTTTTGTTCTTTCTGGGATTGATTCTAAGGGCTTACTTAAATGCGAAAAAAGTATTTTTTCTGTATAGGTTAAAGGTCTATTAAAAAAATTTCTAGCAATGGGAAGAGAATCTATATACTTAGAGTATGTTTTTTTAACTATTTTAGTTTGGTCCATTATTTATCCTGCCTAAATTATTTAAATTTAACTACAAAAAAAATAACTAAAACATGGGTTTAATATTAGCATCAAGTTCTCCAAGACGAAAGAGAATTCTCGAAGATTTAGGCTATAGTTTTCAGTGTATACCTCCAGACATCGATGAATCAAATGATAAAGGCTTAGATTCGATTTCTTATGTTATTAGAATTTCAGAAAATAAAGCCCGTCATGTATGGGAGAACAATCAAGATCATTATATTCTCTCAGGCGATACTATCATAGATTTTAATCATCAAATCATCGGTAAGCCATCTTCACATAATGAAGCATTTGAAATTCTTAATAAACTGTCTAATCAAATACATTCTGTAATAAGCGCATTAACCCTTTTTTATGAAGGAAGATCCACTACTGTTTTTGATAAAACAAATGTTACTTTTAAAAAATTATCTGAATCTATTATAAAAGATTATATCAATTCCTTTGATGTATTGGATAAAGCGGGAGCTTATAATATTGAGGATGCTGAAAATATTTTAATTAAACATATTGACGGATGTTACAATAATATTGTAGGTTTTCCCTTGAAGAAATTCGAAATGAGTAAGATAAAAAAGATAATAGACACCCTATGATTTTCTATTCACGATATAAGCGCTTTAGACTAGAGAATAAGATCTCGCTTGAAGATATTCAACGTAGAACAAAAATAGATGTTGATAGTATTAAGGCTATGGAATCAGGAAAATTCTCAGAGATTTCTCCAGTGTATGTCAGATTATTTTTTAAAGCATATCTTAAAGAGATTGGCGTGGACCTTGACGAGGGTATGAGTGAATTAGATGATTTCCTTAATCAGAAAAGCTCTGATTCAAAACCAAAACATAGAAAAGAAAAAACATTAGATAAGAATAAAAGTCCAAAGTTTGTTGATATTATTAATACCAAAAAAACTATTAATCCAAATATTTTGATTGGTTTAGCAGGATTTTTAATTTTAATCTTACTTAGTTTTCTACTTAATAATTCATCTGATGTTTCTAATATTGATAAAGAGAACGAATTAAGAATGTCCCAATCTCTTTTAGACAACTTATATGTTGTAAGAACTGAGGAAGTTTTAAGCGAAGAAGATTTTGTTTTTCCAATAACTATTCGATTCAAATCGAATAATGAAAATTATATCAAATATTCAGATGAAATCTCTGCAAAAGAATATTTTGTATTTGATGAGGGTAATAATAATCAATCAAGTTCTTTCTCTGAGATTTGGAATGGAGATAATAGATCATTCTTAATAGCAAATACAGCAAATTTTGAGTTTGTATTTTTCTCTGAAGACATCTTTAGAGACTTCTCTGATAGTATAGTTAATGACTTTCCAGTAAGAATAGATCTTATATCAGATCCTCTTTCTGTTTCTATTACAAAATATATACCAAAAAGATAGATAGTCTTTAGATCTGTTTTTTCTAATTCATTTTCTTTCACCATTTTTTATCTATTTATAACAAACTTATTGACATAGATGCTATATACATATTAAGATAAGTGGTGAATTGTGGGTTAAATTCCCTTAATTACCGTTTATTATGCGTAGCCAATATACATTTACAGGACAGTATGACTTTGCTATTGATTCAAAAAATCGAATCAATATCCCTGCAACATTTCGAAAACAACTTCATAAGTCAGATAAAAATAAGTTTGTTATTACAAGAGGGATTGATCCTTGTATTTGGATATATCCCATAGGTGAATGGGAGAAGATTGATAAAGAATTGAATCAACTCTCTTCGCTTTCTAGAACAAATCGTACTTTCTTAAGAAATCACTTAAGACATGCGAAAATAGTATCTTCAGATGAACAGGGAAGAATAATTTTAACAAAAAGCTTAATTGAATATGCGAATATTCTAAAAGATATAACTATTATAGGCGTTTTAAATAAGATTGAAGTATGGGACAACCATACATTAGATGAATTAGATTCTCAGCAAGATATTAATGAGGAAGCCTATGAAGAACTTTCCAAGAGGGTCAATATCTGATGACCTCAATTCTGTCAGAAAGCTATAGCCATTATCCAGTTATGCTGACGGAATCAATTAATAATTTAGATATCAAAGAAGATGGAATCTATGTTGATGGCACCATCGGGCTTGGGGGTCATTCAGTTAAAATTCTTGAACATATTAAGAAAGGATTTCTAATTGGTTTTGATAGAGACTCCAATTCAATAAAAATTGCAAAAAAAAGACTAAGTATATTTGATAATTTTGAATTAATTCACTCTAGCTATACAAATTTAGATGATGCTTGTAAAAAACTTAACATAAAGAAGTTTGATGGCATACTTTTAGACTTAGGCCTTTCTTCTTTCCAACTAGAAGATAATCAAAGAGGATTTTCGCATCGATATGATTCTTCTCTAGATATGAGATTTGATGATACCAATGGTGGGTTAACAGCAGAAGAAATTATTAATAGTTCATCTATTAAAGAGCTTACGGATATCTTTAATGAATTTGGGGAAGAAAGGAATTCTTTTAGAATTGCTAGAGCTATAAAGGAATCTAACGAAGAAATAAATGCAGAAACATTAGTCAGAATTATTAGTCGAATGACAGCTTACAAATATCGTATTAAAACATATTCACGAATTTTTCAAGCGCTTCGCATCAAAACGAATGATGAATTAGAGCACTTAGAATCATTCTTAAACGATTTTATGAATTTTCTTAAACCTAACGGTAGAATTGTTATTATCAGTTATCACTCTATGGAAGACCGCATGGTAAAACACAAATTCAAGGCATTAAAATTAAATAAAGAACTAAAAGTATTATCCAAGAAACCTTTTATACCAACAGATCAAGAGATATCAGATAATAGAAGATCCAGAAGTGCAAAAATGAGAGTAGGAGAGAAGATTGGTTAGAAAGAAAAGACTAACAAAAGCTCAAATCAAGAAAAGAGAAAATATAAAATGGAGTGCAATGTTTGTTATAACAATCGCAACCATCGCTTTATACTTAGCTGCATTTATAGAGATAGATAAAACTCAGTCTAGTATCGATTTTAATAGAAAAACATTAGCTCAGCTAAGTGAAGATCTTACGCTCAAGATCAATGAAGTAGAGAAGATGAAGCGAGCAGATGTTATTTCAAAAAAAGCAAAGAAAATTGGACTGGTATACAGTCAACCAGAAACACTTATCGTAAAAATAAGCAATGACTAAAAATTATTTAAAATTTAAAAATAGAATTAGGATCATAAACTTCCTAGTTATGTCAGTTTGGATATTGTTTTTTGTCGAGCTTTTTACGCTTCAAGTTATAGAAGGTATTGATAAGCCCCAAGGCATTAGAGAGGAATTGGTTAAAGGTAAAAGAGGAAATATTTTTGATGTAAAAGGAAATAATATTACTCAGAATTTAACTTTCTACAATATTGGAGTACGTCCAAATAAGATTATTAATGAAGATATTCTTTTAAAAGATTTATCAGATTGTACTGGCACTGATTTAGGTATTTATATTGATAAATATAATAGCGGGAAATCTTACATACCTTTAGAAAAAAAGACCATAAAGAACTGCCAAGAATTAAAGCTAAAGTATGGTGATGGATTGGTTATTAATCAAGATCATAAGAGATATTATCCTGAAGAAAACTTATTTGGTCAGATTGTAGGATTTACCAATGTGGATGATATAGGAATTTCGGGATTAGAGTATCAATACAATAAATATCTAGAACCTAAAACAGGATCTAGAGTCTTCAAAAGAAATGGATTGGGTAAACGTATCACTGATCCAACTTTACCATATCAGGCTCCTGAAAATGGCTCAGATATCTATTTAACTATTAATAAGGAATACCAAGCAATACTAAGAGAAGAATTAATTGATCAAGTAGAAAAGACAGAAGCATCTTCTGCTATGGGATTGATATTAAATCCTCAAACAGGAGAAATTGTATCTATGGTTAGCGTTCCTGATTTTGATCCAAACAATCCACAAGATTTTGAAGTAGAATATCAAAAAAATAGATTGATTCTAGACACCCTAGAGCCTGGCTCAACTTTTAAGGTGGTTACTATAGCAGCAGCTCTTAAGAACGATATCAATCCTAAAGATGAATACAATGTTGAAGGACCATATAATTTTCATGACATAAAAATGATTGAAGATTCAGAGCCACATTCAGTTCTTACTGTTAAAGAAATATTAGCCTATTCAAGCAATATAGGTACAATAAAAATTGCTGAATCTTTAGGGCGCGATAAGCTCTACAAGCAAGCAAAAGAATTTGGATTTGGATCTAAAACCGGTTTCAATCCAAATTTAGAGCAGAGCGGGACAGTTTATGAAACTAAGAAATGGAGCTTATCATCGATGCATAGCGTTCCTATAGGCTATGAAGTTTCTGTTACACCAATACAAATTGCCATGGCATATGCAGCAATTGCAAATGGAGGTTTTTTATTGAAACCATATATGGTTGATGAAGTTAAAAAGAGTGACAATACAGTTCTAAAGAACGAACAAAGATTGAGAAAGAGAATTTTATCACAGTCAGATGCAGAAATATTGAAAGATATGCTATCTTATACAGTTGAAAATGGTAGCGGCAAACAAGCGAAATTGTCTGGATGGGATATATCTGGAAAAACAGGTACATCTAAAAAAATTATTGATGGCGAATATTCAGAATCAGAATTTTTAGCTAGCTTTATAGGATTTTTTCCAAAAGAGAATCCTCAATTATTAGGACTAATTATAATTGATGGCGCATCCGTTGCTAGCAATTATCATTGGGGATCAATGTCTGCAGCTCCAGTATTTAAATCTGTGATGCAACGCATCATTAATATTGATTCAGAAATAACAAATAATAAGAATAATAAAAAGAAAAAAAATAAAAAATCTGATCCAATTTTAATTCAAAAGAATATTAAAAAATCAGAAAATATAGCAATGGTAGAGATGCCAAACCTATATGGAAAAAGTGTTATGGAGGCATATTCAATTTTAAATAAGAAAGGTATTAAGCCTCAATTAACAGGAAATGGAGTAGTAGTCTTTCAGTCTATTCCAGCTGGAGACAAGATACCTAAGCAATCTATATGCATATTAAAAGCAGAGATAAAATCATGAATATCAATCAAATGAATATAGGAATTCTTGGATTGGGGGTTAGCGGATATTGGGCTGCAAAGTTAGCTTCTTCTTTTGGTGCAAATGTGTTTGTGTCAGACAGCAAATCAGATATTAGCGATGAATATTTAGTAGAATTACGAGAGATAGGTATTGATATAGAGTTGGGCAATCATTCTAATAAAATCCTTAATTCAGACTTAATTATAAAATCACCTGGCATACCAAGTGATATAAAAATAATTAATAAAATACTGGATAATAATCTAGAGATGATAAGCGAAATTGAATTTGCCTATAGATTGTCGGAGCTAAAAATCATTGCTATAACAGGAACTAATGGGAAGACAACAACTGTAACATGCCTTTATAATGTACTAAAGAAAGAATTTAATGTTGTAAAAAGCGGGAATATAGGTAATCCATTCTCAGAAATTATATATCAACAAAACAAATCTAAAGATTCCAGTACTGATTTTTGCATATTGGAATTATCTAGTTTTCAGATTGACGATATTGATACTTTTAAGCCCGATATAGCAATGATTTTAAATATTTCAAGAGATCATTTAGATAGATATGAAGATTTTTCAGACTATTCTAATTCAAAAATGGGTCTTTTCAAAAATATGACCCATGATGATCTAATAATCTATAATCATGACGACAGTATCCTATGCGATGAAATAGAGAAGATAGATAGAGTCTTTATGTCTTACTCTTTAGATAAAAAATTTAGCAGATTTCATTTAGATAATAGAGAAATAAAATCATCTAATAGTGATGAGATTCTTAAAATAGATGACTGCAAAATATCTGGAATACATAATGTCTCTAATTTTATAGGTGTTGCTACTATTGGTTCTTATTTAGGATTGAATGATAAGGAAATTTTTGAGTCTTTAAGAGAGTTTGAAGGATTGCGTCATAGGTTTGAGATATTTAAAGAAATAAATGGTATCAGATTCATTAATGATTCTAAGGCCACAAATATTGCATCTGTTGAAGTAGCAATTAATTCTATAGATAGTAATATTATTCTAGTAATGGGTGGTCTTCCTAAGGATTCTGATTTTTCAAACATTTTACAATATTCTGATTCTATAAAATCTATAATTGCATATGGTGTTGCATCGGATGATATATGCGCTTCACTATCAGATTCATTAGAAGTAAAGAAGATTAAAAAATTTGATGAAGCTATTAATTATGCAATTGATTTAGCAGAAAAAGGAGATTCTGTTTTAATGTCTCCAGGTTGTGCTAGCTATGATCAATTCAGAAATTTTGAAGAAAGAGGGGATTTTTTTAAGAATATAGTAGAAAGGCATTATTCATGAATATAAAAGAAAGAAAACAAGA